>JBCCHD010000019.1 GCA_039028935.1 Pseudomonadota bacterium
CCTCTGGACGCGGCAACCTTTGCGGGTGCGGCCTATAGAAACGCCGCGCGATCATGCAAACAGGACAAACGGCGGCCGATAGCCCGGCCGCCGTGCCTTTTTACCTAGCGCCCCATTGGCGGGTTCGAATCAGTCGGGCAATATCACCGAATCGATCACGTGAATCACCCCATTACTGGCAGGGATATCCGTTTTGATCACGTTCGCATCGTCCACTTTGACGCCACCGTCTTGTACAGCAATTTGGACTGTAGCGCCGTTGACCGTCGCAGCCGAATCAAGCTTAACAACATCCTTGGCCATCACGTTGCCCGGCACCACATGATAGGTCAGCACCGCAATGAGCTTATCTTTATTCTCGGGCTTGAGCAGAGACTCGACGGTACCCTCTGGTAACTTGGCAAATGCCTCGTCGGTTGGGGCAAACACGGTGAAAGGACCGTCACCCTTAAGCGTGTCAACCAGCCCAGCCGCTGTAAGTGCCGCGGCGAGCGTATCAAATGAGCCAGCACCCACAGCGACATCGATAATGTCCTTTTGCATGACACGATTCGACTTACCATTCTGCTTGCCATGCCCGTCGGCATAAGCGGGTGTAGCGGTGACTGCCATCATCGCGACCAACAACAACGAAAAAGGCTTACGAAAAAAATGTAGTAGTTTCATAACTCACTCCGATTAGGTTACGAACGCGAGAATGAAGGCCTAACTGTGACGCAATGGTGACCAAATCGTGATCGCGAAGTGAAACACTGATTGCTCGCACGACATCGACGATCAGACGAAATGAATCGTGCGTGAGAACGCAGTGAAGTCCTCGTGAGTTCTGTTCGAGTCAAGGCGCTCCAAGAGTGACTTATCGCGTGCGCTCGACGGCTCATCGAGAGGTCGCCGCAATGCGACTTGACCTTGCTAACGCCACCCTCATAATGAGGTTTTCCAAATTTTCGCAAAGGAATTTCGCTGTGTTCCGAATCGCCGCACTAGTGTTAATGGCCAGCCTCCCTGCCGCAGCGGACGCTGAGCTGCCTTTTCATGTCGAAACCATCACAACCTTCAACGAACCGTGGGCTATGACTTTCATGCCGGATGGTCGCATGCTCGTGACCGAAAAACGCGGCCGTTTGTATGTCACCACACAAGACGGCGAAAAATCGCGTCCGGTAGAGAATATCCCTGACGTCGACTACCGCGGACAAGGCGGACTCGGCGATGTGGTACTCCACCCCGACTTTGCCAAAAATAAATGGGTCTATGTGAGCTACGCCGAGTCTGGTCGAGGGAATACGCGGGGGGCTGCGGTTGCACGCGGGCGCCTTGAATTTGACCGTCGCAACAACCCGCACCTTCGCGATGTGCAAGTGATCTGGCGTCAAAATCCGAAAGTTACCGACGACGGGCACTACGGTCACCGTATGGCATTTGATCAAGACGGCTATTTGTTCATCGCGTCAGGCGAACGGCAAAAGTTTGATCCCGCCCAACACATGACCGGCAACCTAGGCAAAATTGTGCGGCTGTTTGATGACGGCCGCGTTCCAGATGACAACCCATTTGCCGAGCGTGGCGACGTCACCGCAGAAATTTGGTCTTTGGGCCATCGCAATCCGCTCGGTCTGGCGTTTGACGACGAGGGCCAACTTTGGAATTCGGAGATGGGTCCGCGCGACGGTGACGAATTGAACAGAGTGTTGCCGGGTAAAAACTACGGCTATCCACTCGTGTCAAATGGCGAGCATTACAATGGCGACCCCATTCCGAATCACGACACACGCCCCGATCTCGAAGCACCGGCCGTCTACTGGGTACCCACCATCGCGCCCGCCGGTTTGATCTTTTACTCGGGCGAGATGTTCGAAGAGTGGCAAGGTTCCGCCTTTATTCCCGGGCTGCGTTCGCGCGCCCTCATCCGCGTGACGTTTGACGATGGTGCGAAAGAGGAAGAGCGATTTGCGATGGACAAGCGCATTCGTGAAATCGAACAGGGCCCAAACGGCGAACTGTGGGTGCTAGAAGACCTCGACGGTGCGCGCCTTCTCAAGCTCACGCGAAAATAGCGCCTTAACTCGTTTCTCGGTGAGAGCAGCGCAACAATTGAGCGCGTCGCTCGTCGCTGAGCAGTCCGGCTGTTCCAGCACCATCGGCACGCCAAACAGGATTCGACACTATGTTTAGATTTGTCAGTACATTCCTCCTACTATCGCTGATTGGCTGCGTGGCCTCACCGGCATCATCACCACAGGCGGCCCCACCAGAGGCTGTCGGTCACAGCGGCTTTTTCGATTTTGTGTGGGATGAACACACCGGACGCATCCTGCTTCATATCGACGAACTCGAGTCCCCGTTCATCTATCAAACATCCTTAGCGCGCGGAATCGGCTCGAACGACATTGGCGCCGATCGCGGTCGACTCGGCGATACCAAACTCGTGTCGTTTTATCGCGCTGGCAACAAAATTTTGCTGATCGAGGAAAACCTGGGCTACCGTGCCAATTCGTCTAATCGCGACGAACAAAGCGCTGTGAGGCAGTCGTTTGCAAGCTCCGTGATTTGGGGCTTCACTATTGAAGACTCAGACGACTCGCGCATCACCGTTGACGCCACACCGTTTCTATTGCGTGATGCGATGTCGTTGAGCGCGTGGCTTGGTAGCATGGAGCTTGGCCAATATAAGGTGGACGCGAGTCGCTCTGCGATCTACATGCCGCGTACACGCGCCTTTCCGGATAACACCGAGTTTGAGGCCATCCTAACTCTCACGGGTGAACCGAAAGGCACTCTTTTGGCTAGCGTTGTGCCCGACCCACGCGCCGTAACAGTTCACACCCATCATTCCTTTATCCGGTTGCCTCCGCCCGGCTATGCACCGTTACCGTATGATCCACGCGCCGGCTACCTCAATCCGTCGTATGGCGGGCGCTTCGCGGATTATGCAGTGCCCATCAACGAACGCATCCAAAGTGCCTTCACACGCCGTCACCGACTCGAGAAGAAACAGCCGGAAGCGGACTGGAGCGAGCCAGTCGAGCCGATCGTGTACTACCTGGATCGGGGCGCACCCGAGCCCGTGCGCAGCGCACTGCTTGATGGCGCCCGTTGGTGGAACGAAGCCTTTGAAACCGCTGGCTATCGCAACGCGTTTAAAGTGGAGATGCTGCCGGCGGATGCCGACCCAATGGACGTGCGGTATAACGTTATCCAATGGGTGCACCGATCTACGCGTGGCTGGTCATACGGTGCGTCCGTCATCGATCCCAGGACCGGTGAGATTCTAAAAGGGCACGTCTCACTGGGCTCTTTGCGCGTGCGTCAGGATTTTCTACTCGCCGAGGGACTGCTTGCCCCGTACGCAGAGGAATCGAGTAGCCAGGCCATGGAGGACTTCTCGCTCGCGCGAATTCGGCAACTCTCCGCGCACGAGGTAGGCCATACAATCGGACTTGAACACAACTTCGCGGCCAGTGTTGATGACCGCGCCTCGGTAATGGACTATCCGTTTCCCCTTATCGAGCTCGATGACGACGGCGAAATTGATTTGAGCAACGCCTACGATGAAGGAATCGGTGAGTGGGACAAACGCGCCGTGCTGTGGGGATATCAAGACTTTCCGGATGGCATCGATGACGCCGCAGCGCGCGCGCAGATATTGCGCGATACCTTGCGCTCAGGATTGAAGTACGTTGCGGATCGCGATGGTCGTCATGTCGGCAGCGCCCATATCGACGCCAACCTGTGGGATAACGGTGCCGATCCGGTTGTTGAACTCAATCGCCTTATGACGATTCGTCGCATTGTCATTGACCGTTTTTCAGCCAGCAACATTGCGCCCGATCGGCCCATGGCAACGCTAGAGGAAGTGTTGGTGCCAATGTATCTCCTGCATCGGTTTCAGCTTCATGCCGCTGGCAAGGTATTGGGTGGTGGCTACTATCGTTATGATCTCAAAGGTGACGATCAGCCAGGATTTCGACCCGCATCACCGGGCGCGCAACGAGAAGCACTGGCCGCACTACTCAACACCCTAACCCCGAGCGAGCTCGTTTTGCCTGAATCACTGGTCACGCTCATTTCACCACGACCCCCGGGTTTTGAGCGCGACCGCGAGTCGTTTGATCGCAAGACCCGTCAGCTCTTTGACCAGTTCGCGCCAGCGGACGCCGCCATCGCCCTCACGCTAGAGGTGCTTCTTGAGCCCACACGCGGCGAGCGCCTACACGCGCAAGACGCCAGCGAGTTCGGCTTCGGCCTGCGCAATGTACTCGACGGGTTAATCGCATTTGGCGTCGAATCGACGCGTCTGCCGTCGCGCGAAGGCGAAGTGCAGCGACGTGCGCAGCGCGCCATCATCAATGCGCTGGCTCGGTTGCTCAACGGGGACACCGCAACACCTGGAGTAAAGGCAGCGGCCCAAGAGGCACTGGAACGCTGTCGCGACTATTTCAATGCCGCTCACTCGGATGATCGACTATGGCATGTACACAATCGATGGATGACGAACAGGATTGAGGCAGCGCTTGAAGGAGAATCGACAACAGCGCCCACCGTCACCCCACCGCCTGGCTCTCCGATCGGCGCAACCGTTGAACAGCGCTAGTTCAGCGCAGCGTGGGCCGCACTTGGCGCCACGATGCGCACCGGTTACGCCCTAGGGAGGAAAGCGCCAGTGAATGTACTGCACGGACAAGAACATCGAAATCAACGCGCTGGCGTACATAGCCGCAAGAATGCCGCCACTTAGTGCTACGGCGCGCCACCATCGCGCCAGCCCCCGCAATGATGCGAGGGGACCACGCCCGGCCATCATCGCATCGATCGGTGGCGGTATCAGCCACGAAACGATCACGTAAAACAGAGCGGACTCCGCTTGTGCGTTACCCAGAAACCAAAAGAACGGTAGCGTCAGTGCGGTGCTGGGTATCACCACTGCAAACACATACCGGATCCGCACGACGATGGGCACAGGCTCGCCCCAGGCGCGCCATAAACAACCCAGTAAGAATAGACACAGCGCCGACACGATTGGCAGAATCGAAAAATTGACGCGGGCGAAGAAACGACTTGCGTCGAGTGATGTCACGCCCTCGGACAACAGCGCGCCAGACCTCTCGATCTGACTGGCAAACAGCGCAATAAGCGCACTGTCATCCGCGGCCCAAAAGAACTGGAAGAAAAACAAGATCGCGACCAGCGTGAACCACACTCTAAACGAGGGCGTATAGCGGTTTTGCCAATCATCGTGCCAGGCGGCTCGACTGTAGGCCTTAGGCTGTGTAACCGACCACCAAAGGGTTTTGAGTGCACGCCAGTTCAATCCAACAAGATCGTCGACCAACGCGTCGTATGACACCGAGCGTGGCCGTGGCGGCTCGGGAGCGGTCACGAGCGCTCACTAACAAATACCCAGCGTCCTTTTTTTCGACGCGGGCTAATCATGCTCGGATAATGACAGTACGTAATCCAGCGCCCCGGTCACCGCCGCCACTTGAGCGTCAATGCAATTTTCATCATCAACCCGATCACTGTCCGGATACACTTCGGTCGTGGTGACGTAGCGCGCATCGGTAAAGCCCATACACAGTCCAAGTTGGGTCGCCGCATAGTGAATAACCCCATGTTGCTGTAAGGGCTCGCCAATAATGCAGTTGTTAGCATCCGGCGGTGCGATATGCGTCACCTGCTCAACCGATTGGATAACGGCTCGCTGAAATTCAGCCTGCGGGCGCTCAGTGCTACCGACCGTGTAAAAGCCATCGGGTATATCCCACACCAATTGATGACGCGCATCGCGCGCAGCAAGCGCCGGACGAAATTCCGAGTTGTCGGTGTCGGTTGTCTCATGCAAATCGATATGTACTCGCATCGACGCGCCGATTGATTTCACCCACCGCATAAGCAGAGCAGCTTCCTCGGCGGGACTGTCGTCATAAAACGAGCGATTGGGATCCATCGCATAGGGATTCCACCGATTAATGGTTTCGTAACCCCACGGACTAACACACGGTGCAACCATCAAATTGATTCGCTCGATGTAGTCGGCCCCACGTGTCAGTAAGAATCGCAGCGCGCCCTGTACGCCGCTGGTTTCGTAACCGTGAACGCCGCCAGTAATCAGTACCCAAGGGTTACTCGGTTGCATTGGTGATCGAACCCCGAACAATGGGTATCGCTCAGAATCGATGCTCAACGCGCCGTATTGAGAAACGGTGTACATCGAATCGAGCTGCGCCAAAGGCTGAAGCACCTCTTCGTCATAGGAGCGCTTAAGCGTTTGAACGGCTAGCCACTGACTCTTTTCCACTTCACCCCAGGCGACGCCGGGCTGTCCAATCGGATAGGGTGCGGTCATATTGTTCATCCTTTTCGACAGAGTAAGTCGCTGATACACCGATAACGCCTAATGCTGCGGTCTCGCGATTGCGAGGCGCGCCCCAATATAGACCATTATAACCCCAGCGTCGTAGTCGTGCGGCCACACGGTGCGTGCGGTTCACGCTCTGCCTGCGTCACCCATGTACGATTTCTCGTGACCTTTCAGCGCTTGAGGCCTGCGGTGGTCCCCTGAGCTGGAATTTCCCGTTGCCCCACCGGATACGGACACACCGATTCCCCGCCGAGCTGGGAATACGATGCCATCCTATGCGGGCCCAATCGTGTCGTTTTTCGACACGACCGACACGTTGTTGCTTAACGCGCCCGCCAATCGTTGGTATGCTTTTGGCCCTTTCGCTTCGTCCAGGCTGTTGTGACTACAGACCAGCAACTTCTCATTGAGCTCGCCGAGCAAGAACTCGATACGCGTGTGGCCCACGCCACCGCGATGCGCGCGCATGCGTCGGCTCGACGAATCTATCGACTGACGCTCGAAGGCGGTGCAACGGTCGTCGGTATCATCAATGAGGAGCTGGACGAGAACAGGGCATTCATCGGGTTTTCGAACGCGTTTCACTCCATCGGGCTCAGTGTGCCCGAAATATTGGCGGACAACGGCAGTACGGCGTATCTCGAATCCGATCTTGGGGATGAAACACTGATGGACCGGCTCGTCTCGACACGTCAAGAGCAAACCATCCCTGCAGAAACCGTCGCGCTTTACCGCAAGTCGATTGATGGCCTCATTCGCTTTCAGCTCGAGGGGCTCCAAACCATCGATACAGCGTTGTGTTACCAAGGTGCGCTGTTTAGCAAAGATGCCGTATCAAAAGACGTCGATTATTTCTGCACGGAATTTCTAACACGCATCGATCTTTGGTCGGATACCGATGATCTTAGCGGAGACATCGAAGAGCTCGAAGAATATTGTGATGCCTTCGAGCGGGGCTTTTTCATGTTCCGAGATTTCCAGTCGCGCAACATTATGATTTGCGATGATGAGCCCTTTTTCATTGATTACCAATCCGGTCGAGAAGGACCGCTCCAGTATGACCTGGCGTCTCTGCTTTTTCAGTCAAAAGCCAATTTACCGTTTGCACTGCGCGAAGAACTGGTGGACTACTACCTGGGCCGTCTGAAATTGCATAAGCCGGTTGACGAATCCCATTTTATGCGCAATTTCAGCGTGTTTGTGCTGGTCCGTGCCCTTCAAAATCTCGGTGCGTATGGAAAGCTCGGCCTGGGCCAGGGTAAACAGTATTTTCGCGACTCGATTCCGTATGCGTTGCGCAACTGTGCGTATATTCTCGACCATTGGCCCAAAGGGCTTGACTGTTTTCAACTGCGAGCCAAGATTCGGAGAGCCATCGACAGTGATCGTTAATATTTTCAGTTTCTCGATGAAATATCGAGACACGTTCCCGAAATACCTGGAGCGGCCCAATTTCATCTTCGATTGCCGAGGCATCACCAACCCAGGACGCATCGATAAACTCAAGCCACTCAATGGCAAGGATGCCGCGGTGATTGCTTTTTTAGAGAAGGAACCCGATGCGCGCGCCTTTTTTAACGGTGTTCAACGGACCGCGCTTGACACCATTCCAGCATTCGCCGCAAAACAGTATAGCGATGAACTCGCCATCGGATTTGGCTGTACGGGTGGCCAACACCGCTCGGTGTATTTTGCTGAGCAAGCCGCCGCGTTACTGACCGGCGCGCAAGACGATCCACCCACGCTTCGCGTTCGACTCGAGCATCTGGATATCGACGCCCACTACACGTTGGGCGAAAACAGCAAGTAAATCCACGCCGCCAAAAACACGAAGGGCAGCACTTGGGTGCTGAGCAGCCCGAAGTGGTAGATGAGTTTGGGTGGCTTGCGCCACAGAAATTCAAATTCGCGATGCTCTTGAACGAAATCTTCGAGGCGATCACGGTATACCGTTGCGGACGCCACCGCTGCGCTGACAGATAGGATGGTCAAAATGCAGACCATGATCGATAAATACGGTATGAGCGGGAACAGCAAACTGACTTTGACCGTGCGCTCCGTTGCCGTCGGATCCAGACCAACCGCCAGCGACGCGAAGAAAAAGGCCTGCGCACCGACGAACCAGCTCGTACGTTGCACGATTAAATTGGCCTCGTAGCTAATCTCTTCGCGTAGCCGGACAAATTGAAACTCGAGTCGGGACGGCGTCTCTTCCGACATCGTCTTACTCCTTTTGTTGCAGTAGTGTAGGGTCAACCTCGACCGTAAACCGATAGGACCGAATCCGTATAGCAAGTTCATTTTCCTGTCCACACGGTCTCTGCACTGTTACGGACAAAGTATAAACGCCCGGCCAGCCAGGCACCATGCCCAACAATCAACGCGCTCTGTCTCCGACCACCCAACCACACTGTGCGGTGAGTCGACTCACATCGCGTCACTCGGCGCGACTTTTTTCGGCCTGCCTTTTGGTTTTCTTCTTCGACGGCTTGGACGCCATTTTCCTCAATACCGTCACAATGCGCACTTCGCCCGTATCAAGCAGTGTGCCAAACTGTTGACGACAGACGGTCCACACTGCGCCGATTATGGCGCAGTAGGCCGTGAGCAGCAGCGCCGCCAACGTAACCTGATCGGCCGTTTCGGGCAACCATGCCGGCAAACGAATACCAAACGCACCCTCGAGCACGCCGGCTAGAATTCGCCCGACAATACTGATTTCAATAACAACCAACACAGTCACCCAGACCATAATCTTGAACACGAGCAGCTGAACCGCCAAGTCCATCAGTGCTTTTAGCCAATCGCGACTAAAACACAGCGCCGCTACCGCAATCGTCAGTGCAGCCACGACCCCCACTGAGTGAGCGAGCGCAACCAGGATGGTGGCGATGTTCGCAATTCGCGGTGCGTCCTCGATGAAGCTGAGCGAACCATCAAACAGCTGGCGACCAAACGCGATGAGCGCGATGACGATTGCTGCTGGAATAAGTGACGCCGCTAGCCATGGAAAGTCGTCGCGCGTCGCTTTTCCTGACACGAACAAATAGCGTCGAAACAACACGGCAAAGGCCATACCGATTATCATCGCCGACCAATTAACGTATTCATTGATGATGTAGGCATCCACCACAATGGCCGGAAACAATACCGTGACGATCTCGCCAATGATCAAGCCGCCGATGGTGAGGCCCACTATGCGGTGCCGCGGTGAGGACCCAAACACTGCATCCAGTCGATCATCGTCGCGGCGCTCATTGAAGGCCTGACGCAGAGCAGGCACCATATCGCTGAATCCGTCGCGGGCGATGCCTAAGAGATGTTTGAGATCATACACACTGGGGTCCATCGGTTTGGCGCAGAGCCTAACTGTAACGTAACCCATGCGTGTGGAGAAGCGGGTCGGCACTTGGACCCACTTGCCGTCTGCGATTACACTAGCGAAAATCAATTCTTACTGGAGTGCCATCATGCCCACGCTGTTTCGTCTGCTGATCCTGATCGCATCGCTGACCACGCTGTCGGCGTGCTCAACGTTTGAGTTAGAAGGCGCGGGCTCCTCGACGCCCGAGGCTCTCCACGGCAGCGAGACTTTTCACGGATCGTTGTATGGCTTTGCGTGGCGCCCCTTTGCAATCGAAAAATGTGAGGACAACACGCTGTTTCGCGTGGAGTATCACACCAACGCCGGCCTGCTGCTGGCATCGTTCGTGACCCTTGGCCTCTACGTCCCTCAAACGGTTGAATGGTGGTGTAATTCGCCCCAGGAGGACGAGGAGGACGAAGAGGAGTGGGACCCGATGGCGCGCACTGGACAGGAGTAGGAGCATGGCCAACACACGCAATATTATCGTCGGCTTGGACGGCACCTGGAATGAGCCAGAACGGCAACCCGATGGCTCGGTCACCGGCACCAATGTCGTCAAGTTCTTATCCGCTCTGATGAAACGCGGGCAGGTCCAGCACTACGAAAGTGGCGCCGGCACGCGCGCCTGGGAAGCACTTCCGGGTGGCATCTATGGCTATGGTCTCGACAAGCGCATTCTCGGCGCGTATCGGTTTTTGCGACGTTGTTATGCGGATGACTCGTTGACGCCCGAACAGTACAAGCTGTTTATTGTTGGCTTCAGTCGCGGTGCTTATGCCGCGCGACGCTTGAGCGGTTTACTGGCTCACAGCGGTCTACCTAAAAAAGCATCCGATGTCGACACGGGATGGGAAATGTACTTGAACCGGGACAAGAAAAGCGCGAATGCCATGAAGAAGGCTGGTCGCTTCTTCGACGTGCCAATCGAAATGGTCGGCGTTTGGGACACGGTCAAAGCGACGAATGATCCGAACTACAGCGACAAGCTGCTCAGCCCCAACGTGAGAGCGGGTTATCACGCGATGGCGGTTGATGAAGTGCGTCGCTTTTTCCCGGTGTTGCGATGGAACGGCGATGAACGCGTGCGTGAAATGTGGTTTTCAGGCTCACACTCCGATGTTGGTGGTGGCTGCGTCAAAATGGAACTATCGGATATCGCACTAAAGTGGATGATTGGCTGTGGCGCCCGGCATGGACTCAAATTCAAAAAAAGCTATATGGACAAACACGTCAATCCAAAAGTGCCAGGGCACGTACACGACTGCTTTACGGGCATGTGGAAAGCCTATGGGAAAAACAATCGACCGATTACCGATTCGTGCCCGGTGCACAAAACCGTCGCCACGCAAGTCAAAGCGAGTGACGACTACCAACCCGAGAACTTACCACCCCGCCCCAACTACGTAACAAAATAATAGACGTGTATCAGCGCGCCGGACTACCCGCGCGACGACACGCGCATTGTAATATCAGCGTGGAAAACTTCCTCGCCGTTGGTGTCGAACACACCAACCGGCATAACCACGTCTTGCGGCGATGCCCAATCGTAAGACGCCACTTCGCAGACCGCCGTCAAATCGGTCTTAGCCATTTTTTGGTATCGCACGGTCATACCCACGGGGATCCAGCGAAAATCGGCATGCAACGACACATCGAGACACACGCCACCGGCTAATTCCGCCGCGTTGCACATCGCAATCGCATGCACCGTTTTGAGATGATTTCGCACAGCACGACGATTGGCCACGGCCACCTCCACGCGACCGGGCCTCACCTCGACAAAGCGAGGTTTTATTGAGCCGAAATACGGGGCAGAAAAGCTTACGATGCGGCCAAACAGCCAGCGTCCAGGCGCTGAGCCGCCGAGCTTGTTCCACAGTGCAAGCATCGGGCTTTTCGATGGTATGTAGTTCATTGCTATGTATCCGAGTTTCAGAACAGAATCGAAACGGCGACTCACGCCAATGGGTGCGCAATCCACTCGAGGACTCTAATTAACATTATTGAGCCCTCACCGGCATCCCGGCGGAGCTCTCTTCAGATGCTTAACGTCAATTGCGTCGATAGACACGGGCGTAGTCAACGAGCATCCGTTGCGGGAAAATCGTGTTGTCGATAGGCCCACCTGCACGACCCCAATAGCCGCCCACTGCGATATTCATAATCAGATGAAATGGATGATCAAAGGGCCACTGCTGCCAATCTGTGTGGTTGTTTATATAGGTAAAATACAGCGAATCGTTAACAAACATATCAATGCGCTCGGGGGACCATTCGAGCGCATAAACGTGAAAGTGTTTGTCGACATCATCGAGCAGAATTCGTCCCTTGCGTTGTTCCCAATTGATCCAATAGTACGCTTTATTGTGCACGGTGCCGTGCACATGATTCATTTGATAGCCAACGTGTTCAAGAATGTCGATTTCACCCGAGTTCGGCCAGGCATCACAGTCCGGATTTCCCTGCCACTCAGCGTCACTTGCGCATCGGGTAGCGTACTTGAACGGGTCACTCGACAACATCCAAATAGCCGGCCACGTGCCCTGCCCCGATGGGAGTTTCGCCCGCACTTCAATTCGACCATACAGAAAGTCCGCTTTGCCCGACGAATGAATGCGTCCTGACGTGTACTCCGCGTTGTTGTACTGCTCGTGGTGCGCTTCGATAACAAGGTAACCATCTTCGACACGAAGGTTCTTATCGCGAGCGGTGTACGTTTGATTTTCGTCATTAACCCGACGTGCGTCCCAAACATTGGGGGTCCAGTTATTCGCATTCAGTTCGACGCCATCAAACTCATCCTGCCACACCAGCGTCCACTCGTCGGTGCGCGGTCGTTTGCGCTGCAGCGAGAGCGCATTAAGTAAGGGAACGCCTTCGGCCGCGACGAATTCGATCGTCAGCTCGTTGTCGGTAATCACAATGTCGGGTGTCACGATAGTCAGCGCCGAGAGCGTCTTGCCATCACGAAACGCCATTACGTCGAGATTGTCGATGACGATCTCGCCCTCTGCCAGCACGTCAAACACACGCTCGCCGCCATTCACGTCATGTGGCTCAGCAAAATAAAAAGTGACATCGTAAGTGTCGTTGCTGACAGGCAGTCGTACCGTGAAATCACCCTCGCGATAAGTACTAAAGAGCGTAAACTCCGGCGAACCTTTCACGGTGGCCATTTCGCCGACGGCACCGCCGGTCACATATTGCTCAGCGTCATACAGGGTGCCGTAGGTCGCTGCATACTGTTCGCCGCCCACATTGATTGCATAGCGATCGGCAAAAGGCGTGCAGCCGCTCGCGAGGCACAGGGCCAATATCGCACAACACGAAAGGACAGAGCCAACTCGAATCACCGCCAATCACTCCCTACAATCAACCAATAGTCGGCAAAAACTATTGCGCACTTGACGCCTAATTTCAATCATCCCATGCGCATCGCCACGCCAAACTCCAATACGCATGAAGCGCACTCTCTCGCTCACCCGGCAACTGGCCTCGACGCACTCGTCAACCGCTGGAAAAAGAAAACCCCACCGAAGTGGGGTTTTCCTTATTGGGATGAGCCGTCTGAGGCTCAGGGATTAAGTCCGCTTGGACCAGGAGGCTGACCGAAGTAGCCCGGTACAATCGAATAATCCAGGAAGTTGACGTTACCGTCCCCATTGAAGTCGGCATCACCCGTACCTGGACCAAAGGCCTGAGAGAACAAGCTGATATCCAGGAAGTTGATGATTCCGTCATTATTGAGGTCGGGGTCACACGCGTTACCGAATCCATCACCATTGGTGTCGAGCTGCGAGGCATTCGAGACCAGCGTGCAGTTATCGGCGGAATCAAACACGCCGTCACCATCGGTATCAACACCGGCAAACGCGATCAATGTAGCGGCAATAGCGCTGCCGCTTTCAGTGCTTCCATCCGCCTCAACCACGTTGGTGATCACGTCGTCCTGCGCGCCCGTGAGCACGGCCTGGAACGTCAATGAGGCCGATCCACCAGCGCCGGTCATCACGCCCAGATCGGTGCCGACGACGGGTGCCGTACCGGCGCCATTGAAGTAGTAGCTAGCGCCGTTGTTGGCGTTGGCGTCTTCAAAGCCAACCGTCAAGCCCGCCGGAATCGCCGGAATGCGATCGTAAACAAACCAGACGTTGGATCCACCCTGCTCAAGCCAAATTTGGAAGCTATAAGTAGTTGGATCGTTAAATCGCGGCACGTCTTCCCACGACAACACGTAGTAACTGTCAGGACCATTATTGATAACCGCTTGATACCAGTTACCGCCGTCAGTCAGGTTCATATCGGTCCAAAACGGCGCTAACACATTATTGGGTCCGGCATTGGACGGCAGGTTTTGGTTGGTCGCGGAAGCCGCAATACCACTTGCCGTACCGAGCTCGAACACGCCGTTCACCGACCAAATGCCGTCGGTATAGGATTGGCCCAAGTAGGTGAAATCAAGACCATCGACTAAGAAACCGCCGTCGTCGCAGTTGCCCGGGCAACCAGCCGGTGTCACGCCTTGTCCGGCAAGCGACACGTAGCCCAATGGAGCCGGAGACGGGCCGATCGACAGCGTCACGCCATCGAGCGAACCGGTCCACGACAGTTCATTACTGCCCGCGTTGAACGCAAACGCACTCGAAGTCGTGCCGTCGGTTACCGACTGGTTCGCGCTACCGGGCACGTAGGTCGCACCCGCTGGCAAGGCATCGGTCACCGTATACGATTGCGTACTCGATGTGTTGGTCAGATCAATGGTGTACGTTACCGTCTCTCCGCTATTCACTTCGGTGTCGCTCACACCCTTATTGATCAGCGCCGCATTGGTCGAAGCGCTCGCAAAGACCGCTACGGGAAGAGACAGTTCTGGATACGTGCCGGTGCTCTCGGTGAGGATAACCTCGTCGAAACTCCATGCCTGATCCGCCACGCCTGTGGTTTGCGCGGTAATGGTTACGGCCTGCGAACCGCCCGCCGCAATGCTGAAGCTTGATGGCGAGAAACTCATCGACAAACCGCTGCTCTGAGGTGAGCTCACCGTCCAAGACGTTGTGGTGTTCGCCACTGAGTCAAATGTACGCGTCCAGGAGCACGACCCTGCACAGGTGTCGTCTTGCATGCTCGGCAAGTTCAGTGTGCGTGGGTCGCCCCCGGCATTGGGGTTCGCAGCCGTAAAGTTTGCGGTTGTTTCGTCCATGACCAACGCCGTCAGCGCGGCTTTGGTCAAATCAATGCGACCTGCACCACGATCAAACGGATCGGTTGGCGTCACACCGTCTTCTTTGCGAATACCGTCATTGACGGCTGTCATCATAATGGCCGACTTAATTTCGTGCGGTGTCCAAGACGGGTGAATGGCCGACATCAGCGCACCCGAACCGGCATTGTGCGGGCTCGACATCGAAGTGCCCGACAACGTGCCGTATTCAGGCGGGTTGGCCCCGTTGTTGACTGCCGCATAGATTCCCACACCCGGTGCGGTGATATCCGGCTTGATCACATTGTTCGACGAGTTGGGTCCACGCGAACTGAACGATGCCATGATGTCGCCAATGGCGGGATTCGCTGTGGGCTGAGTGCCGGTAATTTCCGCCACGGTATTGGTGTTGGCCGCGAGCCACCCACGAAGCGTATCGCCCGCACTAACGCCGATGTGCACACCCGGCAAGAAGTGACCATCGGCCACGATCGATTCACCCTCAGCCGGCGTGTTGGCGAGTACGAAACCGCCCGCACCACCTGCCAGCACGTTCTGGCCTTTGGCCACGCGAGCGATAGCGCCGCGATCACACACAATGATCTCACCACTGAACGTGCCAGCTGGATACGGCTGCAAGCATTGCGCCGGATCGCCGCCTGGATCGTTGGGGTTTGGAAAATCACCGGCATACCGTATCGGTGCAGGACCATAACCCGCGGTAACACCCAGACCGTTTATGTCGGCCAAGGCACCGCCATCACTGCCGAGTCCAATCAGTGCATTTCCGCGAGCGCCACTGTCGTGCGTACTCGCTCCTGTCGTCGACACCCAAGGCTCTTGGTGGCCCAACGTGGACGCACCAGGGCCGCTGTTACCGGCCGAGGCGGCCACGTACACACCCGCATCCGTCGCGGACAGAAAACCCTGTGAGACTGTATCGGACCATGGGTTTACGCCACCACCGATCGAGTAGTTGATGACATCGACACCATCCGCGATCAGCGCGTTCACACACGCGGAAGTCGCGCTACCAGGACACAGCCCTTGGCCCGCAGAGTTGGTGTAACACGCATCGCAGGCAATCACGTTGGCATGCGGGGCTACGCCCGAAATACCGAGATTGAGACTGATGGTGGGTGCGTCAAAAACGGTGTCGACAAAGTTACCGCCAGCGGTACTCGCCGTATGGCTACCGTGGCCGTTTTCGTCTTCCGGACCATCGTTGCCTTCTTCTGACTGAACGGCGTCAACAAAGTCGTGTGCACCAATCAGCTTGTCGTTACATCCACCAAAAAAGAGCGGATCACCCGCTGGCAGTGCACATCGACCTGTGAAATTCCCGGAACCCAATGGGTTGGTGTGCGTGTAACCGTCACCGCCTGTGGCGGCAAACGATGGGTGGTCGGAATTAATTCCGCTGTCGATGACACCAATCACCGTACCTTCACCCAGTGAGCCAATGCTGGCCGGGTCAGCGCTGCCATCCCAAAGCGATGGCGCACCGATGAAGGTGGGTCCACTGTCCGTATTGAGCGGATACAGCACATCGGCTTTGACCGACGCCACGCTCGCGATACTCGCCAAACTCGCGGCTTCCTGAGGCGACAAGCGCATCGCCACACCGTTTTGGGCAAAGCGATAATCAAAAATCACTTTGGCATTACGCTTGATGGCGCTTCGCATCTCTTGAGAGAACGCCACACGCTGCTGCGACAAATAGCCGTTGTAGGCCTGAACGTCGTCGCTTTTGGCATCGAGCGTAGTCAAACCGTTGACGCGAGGGTTGGTGGCTTTAAGGCCCGCCACACCGCCGCTATATTGCGCGATTGATGGCGCTTTGAACGTCACAATGTAGACGCCGTTGTTGGCCAGCTTATCCGCATGATCGGGTGCAGGCACCGATGCAACTGGACTGACGGCCACAGCATTGATTGACTGTTCAGCCGCCTGCACTGAACCAATCATGAGTACGAATAGACACGCAACGCTTGCAGCAATCACTGCATGTCGAAACGCTCGCCCACTTTCAGGCAAAGACATAGTTGAATACACGCTTATCCTCCATCCCAAACGCCAGGGTTCGGTATCGTTAGTTTATTGAGCCCGCACTTTGCGGTTAGGCCTCGTCCAGTGTTGTCATTATTATTTCTGGCACAATTCGATTGCGCTCATTTACAAAAGCCACAACCTGCGGAAGTCTGGCAGCACACTTCCGATGATTGTTTATTATTGTGTCTCAGAGTGTAGGCGTGGCGGGTCGTCGAATCAATCACAGAATTTTAAAATGATCGCATTTCGTTCATTCTTGGTAGTCATTTGACTTAAATATAACAGCGCGTTTAACAAAACCCGACCACGCGTGAGACATAACTGCCAGAATCCATTTTTCCATGCGTATTGTCCGTTCGCTCGAGCGACACAACACCTGCCCAACCGCTCGATCGCCACACCATCTGCGTCAACATTGTTCACGTTTGTAGCGTATTTTCTACACAGAGCGCGGGTGTTCTTCGTGCTAGCGTTTTCACTACCCGTTTACTACAACGTAACACTGTACGATCATGACACGTCGCATTCGATTCACTTGGTTATTCAGCGTCATTGTGACGCTGGGCTCAACACCGACTCTCGCTCAAGGCGACGCGCAACGCATTCTGCTGTTAACCAAAACTTCAGGTTTCTACCACGGCTCAATCCCGTTTGCCGTATCGGCGATTCGCAGCGCGGCACAATTGAGAGGCTTTATCGTGGAGGATTCGGATAATGCGGACGATATCAATGCGAGTAATTTGGCCAACTATGCTGTGGTCGCCTTTGTGATGACATCGGGCAACATCTTCAACGACCAACAGCAAGCCGCGTTCGAAGCTTATATACAGTCTGGTGGCGGCTATGTCGGAATACACTCGGCGTCCGACACCGAATACTCATGGCCTTGGTATGGTGGACTGGTCGGTGCCTATTTCGACAGCCACCCCGCCGTGCAGCAAGCTACCCTGCTGGTCGAAGACGCCACTCATTCATCGACCAATATGCTGTCGACCACTTGGACACGCACCGATGAGTGGTACAACTTCAATCAAAATCCGCGAGGCAGCGTCAATGTGCTGCTGACGCTAGACGAATCCACCTACGCCGGTGGCAACATGGGCAGCGACCACCCCATCGCTTGGTATCATGACTATGACGGTGGGAGAGCGTGGTATACCGGTGGGGGTCACACCGTTGCCAGCTATAGCGACCCCGTGTTCATCGAGCACATCGTTGGCGGCCTCGTCTATGCGGCAGGCGGTGTCGATGGCGATGGCGATGGCGTGATCGATTCAGAAGACAACTGCCAGCTGGTAGACAACGCCGACCAACTCGACTCCGACGATGATGGTTTTGGTAACGCCTGTGATGCCGACTTTAATAACGACTGCAGCACAAATTTTATCGACTTCTCGCTGCTGTCCTCGCAGTTTCAAACTGTTGGCGACACCGATCTAAACGGCGATGCGATCGTCAACTTCACAGACGTCTTTTTGTTTACGCAGCTGTATCTGCGCGAACCGGGTCCGAGTGCGCTCGCGGCCTGTCCGTGAGCCTCGGCCTACGACGAGACATACAAAACCCCACTTCCACAGCAGCGGACTTGTCGTGGCACGAGTTTGGAGCGTCGCCCTCAACACGGCGAGTCCACCAAGCGTACTGTGGACACGTGACGAGGCGTTTAGCGATTGGACGTAGGCGCTAAGGGCCTTGAGCTTGGTGACGGTATCAGACCCCAACTGCGGTCAGCGTGACGGCACGCTCTACGCGTAAGGGCGCGTAAATCGTGCGTCGCCACTGCGTGCCCGACCGGTCACTTGGCGAGCTGCTGGTACAGCGCTCGGCCGGACAAACGGGGCGAGGCACTGCCGTCGAACGCCGCCCGCGTCAATTCCAGCACGCGCTGATTGACCGGCGCCTCGACACCGATCTGGCTGGCAAGCTCGACGATTTGTCCTTGCAAATAATCGACTTCGGATGGTCGCCCCATCTCAAGGTCGTCCAGCATTGATGAGCGCGCGCTCTTATCGATCTTTAAAATACGGTTCATAATGAGTCGATACACAATATCGGGCAAGCGCAGTATGCGAATCATATTATCGGGGGAAGCACGGCCGAACCGATGCGGCTCGATACCCGCGCACCGAACAATATCCAGCCCCTCCTCAATCATAAGTGCCAACGCCCGGCGATAGTCGCGCTGCATCAGTCCCTCGAATAATGTGCCGCCCGACAAAGCGTTTAATGCGTTGTTCAGATTGACGAGCAGCTTCCCCCATTGAACCGCGGCGATATCATCGATCAGATCACATTTTTGCCCACTGCGTACGAAGGCCTGTTGAAGGTTTTGCAGTCGGCCCGATTGGCTTTGGGCAATGCACAGTTCCCCTTCGGTGCCGCAGTGCCATTGCCCGGGCCCGGTACTGGTGACGTTAAACGGCACCATCGCGCTCAATACCTCAACGCCGGGCAACGACTCGCGCAACCGTTCTGCATTGCCCATGCCATTTTGAAAACTGATCACGAGTGTGTCTGGGCCGACCAATGACTGCAGTGCGCGTCCCGCCTCTGCCGTGTCCTGCGATTTAACCGTGACCAATACGATATCCGGACTGGTCAGACCGTGTGGATCCAAATAGACCAGGAGCTGTTCCGGCTTTAAACGCAGCGGACGATTAGCGTAGTGCGTTAGCGTCAAACCCCGCGTAGTGAGCGTCTCACGCACCCGTTCTCGACCGATAAACTGCACGGATAAACCGGCATGCAAAAGCAAACCGCCTAGATAGCAACCGATAGACCCGGCACCGAATACAACCACATTGTGTAACTGAGTTATTGCCACGCGCACACCTTAATCACTCGGCGTTATTTTTGATACTCAAACAGCTGACGGTCATCGCCACCCCCCACCATGTTCTCCGCGCGCCGAAGGGCACGCAGCGCCTCGTCGTCGTCTTTCAAGTACGCCTTGAAAAACAGCAGCTCCCAATTATCCCGATCCGCCCACGACCCGCCTTCGAACACATGCGGCTGATCTACGAGCTCCACGACATACCGCGGACCGGCCAATTGCGTCATGGCCGGAAGGATGAACGCGGAGGGCGTAACCTGATCGTTCGTGCCAAACACCGTTAACACCGGCGCAGTCACATTCTGCAGAGTCTGATTGTTCTCGCCAAACGCATAAACATCGTGCCCGTCGTAGCGATTACCTGTCCAGGGCGCCGCGGCGACAACCGCCCGAACGCGATCGTCAACAAACGAATCCGGGTGAGATTGATATTTGCCGCCGGCCATCGCGAGCCCGGTGAAACCACCGAAACTATGGCCGGAAATGCCGATGCGATTCGGGTCAATAGAGGGGCCGAACGCGGCGCTCATGAGCAGTGAATCCACCACCGCACCGGTGACTAATGGCCTTAAGAAAGCGCGATGCGGCCGACGTTCATCGCCATACCCGAAACGATCATCGCCGTAGGTAATAACGGCCACTATATACCCATGGCTCGCTAATTGATGGGCGTGACCAACATCGTAAAAACCGTGGGCGCCGGAACCATGAGACAACACAATCAGCGGATATTTTGCGCCGGCCCGTCTCCCCTGAATGTCCGGCTCCTCTTCCGGCTCCAGCATATGCTCAAACTCACCGTATCGCGAGTTGTGGTAAGGAAATGAATAGCGGTTGCTGGCCGCGGGCTCGGTGGAAGGATAAACGACGTAGGATACGACGGGCACATAACGATCGTTCGCCGGACCGTAGACGGCTGGATTATCGGGCACCCGTACGTTTGTAATCCATGCCGCTTCAGGATGCTTCAAAATATCGGTGAGAAAACGGGGCTGTCCATTTTGCTTGGGAATTCCGAGCAGATACCGATGCAGGTCGTCGTCGGATACCTCTTCGAAGGCAGTGGCAATCTCCACGTTGGTTGACGCCACAAAATACGGGCCACGCGGCACCGCATCCGTAGCGTCACCACAGGCGGTGAGGACGACAACGGCCCATAAACAATTCAACCTTGCGCAAAAAAGTACAGGCACACCAAGCGCTCCTCATCCATCATTGATCAGCCCAAAAGAGTGGTATCGAGTTCGCGGCGACGTCGCCGTGTGGCACGCAACCTGTGACCGAGACACGATGGTTTCAGGCGCTTGCTAGCCACGCGGGTGCCTCAGGCGCAACCCCACTCACCGCCGCTTCTGCACACGACGCCAAGCTTGCCAACCTCACATCCCTGCCGCTTAGCCCCGGCCCGTAGTGTGCATACTTAGCTGAATTGGTCAGCACGGTACGGGCCTCAGGCGGAAACAGAGGTTCTGTAATGGAGCACCAACACACATCCGGCACAATGCGCACGCCTGCGGCTTTCAGCTGTTGAGCCACACCATTTTGTTGTACCGCATTGATGATCGCGCGACCGGCGGTAATCATGACATCAACGCGCTCGTGCACTCGACGACCGTCAAGGGCCGCCAAAAACGCCGCACACTCGTCGGCCGAAAAATGAGGGCTACCCATGGCCACCAAATCGATGTCCGTCTCAATATCGTTGAACTGTCGCCACGCGCGCTGCATGTCGCGTCGCGAAACAGTCACCACAGTGAGGTTCGCGACCTCACAGCTGTCCGCCTCCGGCGTGACGCCGGCAATATGCACCAGCGGTGCGGATGAGGTCGTGCCAACGGCCGCGCAAAACGCTTTGAGGTCATCCATCGTCGGCTGGCAGTGCTCCAGCCCCTGCACAAACGGAATGTGGTCGGGCGACGCGGCGCCAACCAGCCAACCCGCCATCGGCCAAAATAAATCATCCGCTCCCTCGGGTCGTTTGATTTGAACCACGCGCCCAGGCTGGCGGTTCTCACTAAGGTACATGCTGGTATCGGGCACTCGACCGGTAACGGCGATGCAGAGGTCCATAAAGTCGGGTGTTTTGGCTGTCCGCGCACCGAGCACAGAATTGGCAAACAGGACTGCGTTGGATTCACCCCAACCCACTATGTCTCCTTTATTGGGCGCATTATCGAGTAAATAGGGCGCGCAGGTATAAGTCGGTTGCGCGCCCATTTCAATGTAACAGTCAGCAAGCCGACTGGCGGCCTGACCAAACTCCGGCTCAACGCCCTGTTCACGCCAATGGACGTGATCAACCGAAATGGCATTGAGTGTTGTCGGTAAGCGCACTTTTGCACCCAGCGACAACATGCGCTCAGCAAAACGCAAGTAGGCCGGTCCGACGTAGATACAACCATCGATGTGCACACCGGTCACGTTTCGCAACTTTGGCGCTCCCTGCACACGCGCGATATCAATGAGCACCTGCATAGCAAGGCGAGCGGCCTCGCCTTCACGACCGGCGAGCAGTCGCTGATCGTACGCGGACAGCGTCACGTCGTGCTGTTCGGTAGAGGCAAAGTTGATCCGCATGGACCCTGCCTCAATGCCTTCGTTTGTGAGCGTCAACTGGGTGTGCATAGACAGCTCGGCGTAATCGTCGTCAGAAAGTCGAATGATGGGCACTGTCGTATCGAACACACTCCGGGTGATCACGGCACCGAGCGTTAAGATCGTTTCCGGTTCGCGAAAGATAAGCGCGGCAGGCGCCTGACCGGAAAGAGCCAGCTCCATGAGCACCCCGCCACCGCCACACGAACCGCGACCACCGGGCATCATCACGATGCGCCCCGCTAGCCGTTGATCATGTTGTGGATGATGAGCGTCCTGAATTCGGCTTGTGGCGGGATCGACACCGCCCCAGAAACTCAGCCCTTCGTCGCACACCAACAATTCGCCCTCGGCGCATCCGCTGAGTACGGCCCTCGACACCGACATATCGACTCCGCCCGTTGACTCGATTCGCCTAGCCTAAACGCACGGAGTAGCCGCGTACAAGCCCTGTGGTGCGACCGGACAATCGTCTGTCAGGCGTGCGACAGCGTGGGTCGAGTCAACGCGTCAGTCTCTCGATCACCCACTCATCGCCCCGTCCAATACCACGACCGACAAACGCCAGGTCTTACGCCGAGTCGGATTCGAATTACAACCTCCGTCGTCGAATTCGAGCGACAGCCAGCGCGATCAGTGCAAGCAGCGCGGGTAAGGTCACGGCACCGATACCGCTGGCTTCAGAGCTGAAATTCTCAGGCGGGGCCGCCGGCGGGTCATCCACAATCGGGTCGGGATCTGGTGTCGGATCGGGATCGGGATCAGGATCGGGGTCCGGATCAGGGTCCGGGTCCGGGTCCGGGTCTGGGTCTGGGTCTGGGTCTGGGTCTGGGTCTGGGTCTGGATCAGGATCAGGATCAGGATCAGGATCGGGATCGGGATCGGGATCGGGGTCAGGATTCGTTGATCGGCAGTTTTCGCGCGGCTGTGCGGCGTTGTCTCGAACGGTGACCAGGTTATCCTCGACTTCGCTTGGACGTATGACATACCCGGGCACGGCACCGAGCGAAAAGGCGATGCGCTCACAGCCCTCGTCGATAAAATCGTCAAACACCGGCAGCGTGATGAAGTACGACCCCCCGAACGGATTGGGCTTCGGTTGGAGCGTCACCGTGAAGCCATCTTCGTCCGGCAGAGGGGTCAGCATAGAGAGGTTGTCTCCACTGGCTGACGCTAAGTCAAACTCGCTAATGCCGAACGCCGAGTCTGTTAAGATCGTGGCGGTCGCGCCTTGCGGTGGCACAGGCGCGAACACGTGCAGTTCGAGCACCAATTCATTGCCCGACTCTTCGATCAAATCACTTCGTGCCGCGTACAGCGTGACATCACGGGGTAAATCAAACGGGTCGTCGTAAAAGAACGTCTCTACTTCAGACGTATCGGGATCGATCATGCAGCCCTGACAGTTTTCCATTGAGAAGATAAGCTCAGGCGGACTCTCACACCCCACGCCTGTGTTCACGTCACAATCTGGGTTTGACGTGCCGCCACCACCGGTACCGTCGTCATCCACTTCATCGGCGAATCCGTTGAGTTGTAATGTCGCGTGTTGATCAGTAAGCGTATAGCGAATAACGGTGAAGTCACCGCCAAATTGGGCATCCGTAGGAAACAACATGCCATCAACACTGATCGTAAACAGGTCATATTGGTTAATCGCTTGCCGTATGTTGGAACGCAAGTCGACACTGACGGTTTCACCCGCCGCCAACGGTTCACTTAGGGTGAACGTAAACGTATGCTGAGTGGGCGCGCCATTGGGTAATGACGTGCGCTCAAGTGCGATGCGCGGCTGAATCTCTAAACTAACAACCGGCTCGGCGTTAGCGGGAATCACAACAGCTAAACCACCATACATCAGGCTGAGTACCAAAAGGGCTGTCATCTTTTTGGTCATCACGATCACCAGTACAAGGTGGCCGTTAGGCCCACTGTCCGCGGGAGTCCCAGCACGCCCGTCCCAAACTCATCCACACCCAAAAGGTACGTACGATCAAATGCATTGTCGACCTGAAGCGTGACCTTACCCGACGCCCATTCGTAACCGGCACGCGCATTGAGAACAAAGTACCGATCAATTCGGTTGAGTGGATTATTGGGAATGCGGCTGAAATATTCTTCGGTCGATTCGCTATCAACTGAAAAGAAAAATCCGTTTGGGTGACGATAATTCAGATTGAACGACGCCGTGCGCTCTGGGGCTTCGGAAAATGAGTCACCTGCTGACTCGCCGATCGCCTGATTGCTCGATCTTGCGCGCGTTATGCGGGTTCGCAACAAGCCGGCCGACACGGCCAAAGTGAGCTCCGGGGTAAACGCAAACTGCAGTTCAAATTCAGCGCCCGCCATCTCACTACCGCCCAAGTTCTCGGTGATCTCATCGCCCGGGAACTCGCTGACCTGCACCGTAATCTGCTGATCAACCCAGTCGGTGAAAAACGCATTGGCATTCAATCTCAGGCGGCTATCAAGCCACATTGAACGCAAGGCGAGCTCATACGAACGGGTCGACTCAGGATCATAAAAAAACACCGTATTCTGCGTAATGCCGGCACCACCTGCACGAAAACCCTCTTGGTACGTTGCCCCAACGGAAACGTCTTCGGTAATGTAGTACTGGACGCCAAATTTTGGCAAAAACACCGAGTAGTCACTGTCGGGGTTTTCACGCTCAATCGGGTTTTGTGGATCACCGCTAAACAATGAGCCTGTAAATTCCCCTTCATCGTATCGACCGCCAACAGTGACCGTCCACTTGTCATTGATCGCCCAATCAAACTGCCCGAAAATGGCGCGATTCTTCTCAACGATATCCGCGCCAAACAAGGTGGACTGCCCGGAGATAAACTGGGCGGTCGTGCTGTTTAGAAGATCTTGTTCGAAAATAAAGGCACCAAGAACGCCGCGAGTTCGGCCGCCAGGCTGCTCATAATTAAGCCGCAGCTCATGAGCGATATTGGAAAACTCAATTTGCCCATCTGTGCGCTGTTCAACACGGCCACTGGACGGGACAAATACAAAAAAGGCGCGATCCGTCTCGTCGTCTGAAATAGTGGACTGGGACGTTAGTTTCAATTTGTCGTTGATCTCATACGTCAATTGCAACGTATGATTTTGCACTTCGGTCTCACGAAACTCGAAATTACCGCGATTAACTCGATCTTCAAAGTCAAACCCGCCAGCGCTGGTCACCGTGGGCGCGCCGGGTTCGTCGGTCGACAACGCCCCGGTATAGCGTGCCGCAAACTTCGGGAGAAGCCGCGGCTCCAACAACAGTTTCAGGCGAGTTTGTTGGTACTCCCCTTTATTTGGTTGCTGGTCGAGGTCCAGATTTTGAAAGTCAATGAGTGTGTCGTTTTCCACCGACTGATGAGACAGCCGCGCCGCAAATTGATCCTGAAGAATGGGCCCAGACTGAACGATCGCCCACTCGCGAAAATTCTGATCATCGGTACTTACGCGTAACGCTCCTTCATGATCATAGGTTGGGTCTTTTGACACAATCTGAATCGCCCCGGCGAGCGAATTACGACCGGACAACGTGGACTGAGGGCCTCGGAGCACCTCAATTTGCTCAATATCCCACAAGCCGCGCGCGCCTCGGCGTGAGCCCGAAGGCGTTTGTACGGCACCATCGATATACAGAGACGCCAATGGCGTGCCGCCATTCGACAAGCCGATTCCCTCGGAATTGATACCACGGATTACAAACCCGTTTTCCAATCCGCTGCCGTCCCGCACGTTGGCAACCAACCGAAACGCTTCTTTAAAATCGAGCACGCCGGTGTCTTCAATATCCTTGGCCGACACGACACCGACACTCGACAGCGTATCTTGAAGCGAACGCGTGTCCTTTTCGCCATAGACCACTACTTCCTCTAACACCGGGTCGCCATCTCGCGATGAATCCGTGCCATCATCGCGCTGGGCTGATGCCGCGAACGAAACGGCGAAGACACACGCAAACGCAACGCCTCTCGAGCGATTCGCTCTGAGTACTTGGTGCGGGAGAGGGTCGGCCATTGCTGCGTGTTCATGTTTAAAGGTAAACATGAGGAAGCGCCTTATTGACTTGAGAATGAGAATCATTATCATTCGATCGGTATCGATTTTCAAGCTGCGCCCAAACCGCCTCATGCGCGGTTAAATTGCCCCCGCGACCCTAATACTAATCGCTAGAATGGCGGGCGGTTAATGCGTCAGCCGCAATTAGGGAGAGAGCATCCAATGACGATCAACACATTTCTTAAACGCTTGCTGAGCGCCGCCGCGCTAGCGCTTGGCCTCAGTGCCGCTGCTGGCGATGTCGCACTGAGCGGCACCGACGGCACAGGGTTTATTTCGCTATCCGAGCTCAACAACGAAGTGGTGGAGCCTAACACCGATCAGCCCGGCAGCAAACAATTCGACTATCCGTATTATTTCGATGCCAATTCGGGCCTGTATGTCATGCTGGTTGCTGAACCGCTGTCAGAGGCATCGGTGTATGCCGAAGAAGCCATTTTCACCGTCGAGAACAAAACCATTACCGACGCGGACTTTGGTTTTTTCGATTTCGGCCTCATGTCGTACGATGACGCGCTGGTAAGCGCCACAGGTCAGAGTATCGTGGGTCCCAGCGATCTTACGTTTGAACTGGACGGCACCGACGTGAGTCCCATCTTCGGGCCTCGCAATCCGAATAATGAATTCGGTTGGTCTTATCGCCTCAGCGTTGCCAACGTGACCGGCTCAGGACTGACGTTTGAGGGTGGACAACTAGTGAGTATCGACTTGCTCGGCGATATTGTTGTGTCTGTTTTCTTCGCCGACCAATTCGAGATTACGCCTCCTTTCACCGAATCGGGTTCCTTCCGGATTGCGGGCAATCAACTCGTCTTCGATCTTGACCAAACACAGGATCTAACCACACCGTTGGGATTAATCTCCGATTCACGAATGGTTTTTAATCGTAGTGGCACGATCGAGGGCATAGCGCTGCCCGACAGCGATGGGGACGGCGCCGATGACGGAAGCGACAACTGCACGCTCACGGCCAACGCCTCGCAGCTAGACGCCGATAGCGATGGCTATGGCAATGCCTGCGACGCCGACTTTAACAACGACTGCGCCACCAACTTTGTTGACTTCGCCGCGCTGTCGAACGCGTTTTTATCCACCAATGCGCTTTACGATCTCAATGGTGACGGTAGCGTTAACTTCCTGGACATCAGCTTCTTTTCCACGCTGTTTTTGACGGAACCAGGGCCTAGCGCCTTAACGGCTGTGTGCAATTAAATTATTGAGTGAATAAGAGCCGATTGCGCGCGCAAGAAAAGCGAAAACCGTCTCGCGTCAATGCGAGACGGTTTTTTTATGCCTCCGATCGTGTGCTGATCATCAGCGCAATCATCCGCGCCATTCGCCACCCGCCGGATAACCACCAGTGAGCGCCCTAGGCGCTTCGAAGAAAACAGTATTCGTCCGGCGCAGCACCCCCAGCCCTCACTGCCCCCCTCGTCAAACATCGCCTGATCGAGCATAGCGGCGTATAAATCGCCCGTTGCGCGAATGGCGTATTTCACGGACTGGATGTCTTCCTCACGCCAAACGAGTGAATTAATGTACTGCATCATCAGCCGATTGTGGGCCACATCCACATGGGCATGCTCAAGTAAGAACGACATCGCCTCCTGCGGAACGCCCGCTTTGGCCAACTCTTTGGCGTAGCGCTCACCACTGCTAGTAGGCATGAACTCAAGAAAAAACAGATAGCCAAGATACGCCACCGGATTCAAGTGCCAACTGGTGTAGAACCCATAAGCCGTGAGCCCTGCGGTGGCCGGTGCCGGATTAAGCGAAGGCAACATCGATACATCCTGCCCCATTGCCTGAAGGTCATTGAGCGCCAGTTGATCGTGACCGATTTCCGCCGTGGCGTGCTGAAAGAACCGTTTCACGTTCTGGCGCTGATCGCCGCGAAAGCGCACGGTCGCCAACGCCTGAATTTGTGGGTTTTCACGCGTGTGAAAATAAATCTCGCGCAATATCGCGCAATACTGCGCGGCCGTGGCGTCCCCGTTCAGTAAAGTGCGAATAGGTCGGCGCTTCTCGAAACGCGCCAGGGCGCGATCGAAACACGTTTTAATCTCGTCAAATGCGCTCATGCATAGGCTCCTTGTTGAGTGGATAATAGTTTAGGAATGGTCCGGCGAGCGATGGGCACCAACGGTGACTGCACGCGCTCAAGGTGAGCCATATCCAAACAATCGAGTTTTAGAATATTGACCCGGCCATAGTCTGGATGCTGCGCCGGTTCCCGCCACTGGGTAAACCCAAGTCGCTGGAACATCGGCAACAAATGATCGTTGCAATCGATAATGGCGTGATGCAATCCCATCGGCACCGCGAGGCGATACAGTTCGCAGGCAATTCGCACACTTAGCGAGGTGTGTCGGTACTCCGGCGTCACCATGAGTTTTGTCACGATCGCCGTCGACGTCGGATGTATCGCCCCCAGCGCACTCATTTCATAAAACGACTCATACTCCCCCAGGTTTCCCGAGGTCGACGCTGTGCAGATCAGCGTACCGACCACTCGATCATCCGCTTGCGCCACGATCAGAATCCCAGACGCTGCACGCGGATCGTCTAATTCTCGACGTTCGTGATTCGCCGACTCAACGTGGCGACCCATCTCAGTCACGTATACGTCGTACCAAAACCGCTTAACTGGCGAAAGATCGGCACCGGGCTGCCCGATCACGATCCGTATTTGCTCTTCCGTACTCATGCCTTGCTCCTTGCGTTAATCAACTACTATCAAAGTGATCAACGATCGGGTTTTCTCTCAGCGCACGAACAATCTGTATGCCAAAACGAACGATTGCTCGCGATGCCAAGGATCTCAGGGGGTAAAGCCAGTGGCGCGGCGTAATTGCAACGACCTACAGCGGCCAGGAAAGCGGACTAACGAGAACGTCGCGCTTGGGCTATCAACGTGGCGTATAGTGAAAGGTATAGCTATCGTCATCCGACGACGCTTTCCGAACGCCCACCCCACACGCCGCGATCAGGCCCTCTTGGGTAAAATCAAGATCGAGGGCGTGCTCAAGGTCTTTATCGTTCATCGCAAGCGAAACGAAAGACCCCAGTCCGAGCTCTGTGCTTAACAGGTAGAGTGTTTGGCTGATATGGCCGGCGTCAACAAACAGGCTGTGTAACGCCTTATCGTGCTGCCGATATTTCCAAAAGCTGCGATCAAACCGGGCGGTGATAAAAAACAGGCAGTGTGCCGAACCGTACCAAGTTTGGCCCGCCAAATAGTCAATCGCGATCTGTTTGGCGTTATCGCGATCGAGCCGCGTCAGAGGGG
Source organism: Pseudomonadota bacterium (assembly GCA_039028935.1). NCBI lineage: Bacteria > Pseudomonadati > Pseudomonadota > Pseudomonadota bacterium. Next base: position 29,763 of record JBCCHD010000019.1, read on the forward strand.
TTAGCGAGTGATCGCTCGCACGGTAATGATAAAATCCGCAGTCGAGTGCCTCGACATTAAGCACGAACGGATACACCTCAAGCGCATGCAATGCACCTCCGGATGGATTGAATTTTTTCAGCAGTGTAAAGCCACCGCCCGCGTCCATCTCACCTTGAACGCCCGCCATATAGCGCAAGACACTGGAAAGATGTGCCTGCGTAAGCGGCGTGGACTCATCAAATAAGCGCACCGTTTCCCGACGCGCCAATAGTTCCGTTAGCGCACTGGACGGAGAAGGTGGCGCCAAGGAGATTTGAGACCCGATGCCATCACGCGAATGAAAGGCCGCAGGCGCGGCGCCATGCGCTTGGGCTTGGCGTTTAAACGCTGCGCGCGTATTGGCACTGCGTGCCGGCTTGTCATCGGTCTCGCGTACCGGCTGCGTAACGCCTTGCCATCGGGATGCAGCATAGTTGTGAAGTGCTCGCGTATTCCAACCCGAGCGAGTCAGCGCGTTGTCCCGCTGTCGAAGCAGCGTGAGCCATGGGTCGGCATCATCACTAATGAGCACACCGGCCTGTTTGAGCGCATCGAGCTGACCCACATTCACGCCCAACCACTCGCGCACGGACAACTCATCCACCCACTCGCCGGACGGGAGATCGTGCACGACCGCGACGACGGGCAGCGAACACGCCACCTCGTCGCCGCACACCACGCTCGAAATAGCGATATCGACGGCTGGCGTTTTTTCATAGCGCGCGGCGATTATGTTCGCCATACTCACCGCGAGCCGCTGCCCGATGCGAACACGAACATCCTGCGCTCGTCGCAGTTTAGACACGACAGAAAATCTCGTTCTAGTCGCTGCCGTCGACAAGCAGGTAATGCGTATAGGTTTGCGTTGCCACGATTTGTCCACCGTCCGCGGCAGAAAACTCGCCCGCGATATTCATCGCGCCACGCCGAAAATCACTTTGCGCCGGAAACTGCTCCGGCGGAATAGCGTGACTGGCACCGAACTGAGCCGGATCAAGAAAATCCGTTAGCGCAAAATCGATAACCGCCTGACGTGGGTTACTTTTAAAGGCGTTGTAGAACGCTGCGTTATCCGCAAGCAAAGACCAAAGAAAATACAGCCGAGGCTCCGGGCAATCATAGGTTGACATGTTGTTCTCCTGGATGAATCAGGGTGCCGCGCTCTCTCAGATGAGATCGCTCCCTGCATGAGGCATTCTGACGTTCTGATAAACCGTGTTCATCTAAAACTAGTCAGAATTAGTCATGATCATGATCGAGTTCCAAATAACTATCATAGGTCTGAGAATCGACTTCTGAAGGCGTCTCAATCAATCCATCACTTTCCAATTCTGCTGCCGCAGCCGCAAATTGCGCCTGTGTTGGGAAGGCATTTCCAGTCAGCTCATGATTGTCTGGGAATGCAGGCGGATCGAAAAGAGTGGCGAGTGATGAATTTGACACTGCGGCGTTAGCATCCGCTATAAACGCATTGTAGAAAGACTCATCTTCGCCAAGACGAGTCCATAGTAAATGCAGTCTTTTTTCGGGACAGTTGTGATTCGACATGTTCGTTCTCCTGGACAATTTCGATTATTTAGACTTATTAAGACATTGATTCGTCGACAGCCACACCGTCACTCGCATCAATGTCGCTCGCACCCGCAGGTTGCTCTTCTAATGGTCTGCGCCTGCTGGCCACCTGCAATACAGAGTGATCGGACGCCAAACTCCTCGTTCAATTCCACCCTATTTCTGTATCAGTGCCAAGAACGCATTCAGCCTCTCATTTCAACATGGCATTTTGCCGTTCGCGCCGAACAAACACGTACCGCCCGGGCAATGCCACGCGGTCCAGTGGCTGCACCGCATCGGGGGATGAGTACAACGATAAAAACCAGCTGTACGTACCACCGGCCTGTGGCCAATGCAGATCGGACGTTAGCACTACGTTTATGAACGCATGCTGACTATGCGCAGGGTGATTCGCGCTGTCGCGATCCAATCGTGCCTCCCCCACTCGAAAGTACGGCCCACGCCCTTGCGGATGTCGCGAAGCTTCCAGCCGCACATAGAGCGGTGTGGGTCCTTGGCGTACGCCGCGCTCAATCGATTCAATGCGCATCACGACGAACTGATCGATGATATCAACTTCTGATCGCCCGCTGATGCGCGGTGAGCGCAATAGGTGAATCATCACCAAGCAAACCGCGAGCAGAGCAACAAACACGGTGACCAGCAAAATCGTCCTTGATTTTGACTCTGCGCTATTCACACCAAATGTGCCTCCTGATTCTCGCCGGCGTCAACCGTTACCCACTCGCGCACCACCACGGCGTGCTCATCAAGCAGAATCTTCTTGGCCCGGGCTCGTGCTCGATGAATCACACGGTCGTAGTGGGCATTACTCAACTCGAGCACGGCGCATACCTGCGTTTTCGGTCGCTCATCAAATCCGGCCAGCGACAGTAATTGTCGATCGCGCGTCATCCTCAGTTTGCCGACCGCGTCCTGTAGTGAGTGGCGGAGCTCTGTCTGTTCGATTTGCTCCATCGCATCGGGCAGTATCGCCGCTCGTTCGCCCAGCTCGTCGGAATCGGCCATAAGCGATAAGCGACTGGTTCGCCGAATGTCGGCGTAAAGAAGAAACAGCGCCGTTCTTGATATGTAGCCGTCTAGCTTGCGTGGGTCTTTCAGTCGCCCTTCGCGAAGGCGCAGCAATACACAGAGGAATGCTTCCTGAAACAGATCCGCCTGCCGCTCTTTGTCGATTGTCATGGCGTACAGTCTCGGTCTCAGTACGCGCTCAAATCGCTCCGCCAGCCATTTTTCAGCGGCCGTATCCCCGCGTTCGATTGCCGCCACCATGGTCGCCGTGTTGTTGTGCTGTTGATGCTCGACCACCCCACTCATGGATGGTCGTGTTGACGCACCAAAATGCCGTCTCACTACGTTTTGCGGCGTTGCACCAGTCGCTATGTTCTTCATCAATACCCCCAGGTTGTTGCTTGTTACCACCAACGATTCGATGGGCAGCACCTGCAACGCTGACAAACCGAATCAATGGGTGTCATTACGCCCATGCGGCCACCGCAACACCTGAAAAATGTCTGAAGAAATTCTGAATAAGTTAGGAAAACACGGGTTTGCACCATTTTTGAGCACTGCGGATATCTGTGCGACGTATTTTCCTGGTCAATGCGCAGTGTTAACCTAGTTCATCGAAATCCCTACAAGAAAACGATGTCTCAGTCGCGCGAGCTGCCAAGTAACCAGATTTACGAGATCGGTAAATATCAGGTTTTTCCTGATATTGGGCAGATGGTCGGTCCTGACGATTCGGTCACCCATCTGGAACGCAAATCGCTTCAGGTACTGATCGAGTTAGCGGCACAACCCGGTCGCTTAGTGTCCCGCGACACATTGCTCAACAATGTGTGGGACGGGGTGGTGGTGGGCGATGAATCGCTGACCAAGTGCATTAGCAATCTACGCAAGGCCTTTGGCGACAGCGCGCGTCACCCCGAGTACGTGGAGACTGTGCATGGACAGGGTTACATTCTTCGCCAGCCGGTCACGGTCATCGACATCGATCAAGCGCCCCCTGATTCACCAAAACGGCTTGTTTGGACGGGCGTTGCTGCCGCCCTTTTGGCGATGGGACTCTGGTTGTTCATCGACACCCAGCATGACGACCACACGGTAGCGCCAATAGAACGAATTGCCATTCTGTCCGAGTCCAATTCGGTGGATCCATTGGATCGCGAGATTTTTGATTTATCCCTGCGCACCGCGCTCGAACAGTCGACCAGCATAGGTGTCGTGCCGGAACAGAACATCGTGGACGCACGTCGAAGGCTGTCCATGTCGGGCAAACGCACATTCGACGTCGATGCAGCCATCGACATCGCTCACGAAACTGATGCGCAAGCGGTTGTGCTGACAAAACTGACCGCGCAAGACGACACACTCGTTTATCAACTTACTTCGATCGATGTTGCCCGGGCTCATAGCCGCGATCTTGGCCGCATTGATATTCGTTCGCTTGACGAAGTCGGTCCGCACATCGACGTAATCGCACGCAGTTTGCGAACACAGTTTGGTGAAACCGAACAGTCTATCCGCGCACATCAGGCCTCATTGGCCGACGTGACGACACCGGACCTTCAGGCACTGCGCGCGTACATCAGCGCATTAGAAAATCGCGATAAAGACAAAAAGCCCGAGGCCATCGAGCTGGCGCTTGAGGCGATAAGCAAAGATCCCGATTTTGCCGCCGCGCACATTCTGCTTGGGCGACTGTATTACGGCAGCCACGCCAATCGCGATAAGGCCGAATATCACTGGAACACAGCACTGAGTCTTCCGGCGCGCATCACCGATCGAGACAAAATTTATGTTGAGGCGCAGCTCTCATGGTTTGACGATCCCATCGACACCCGAGCGGCCTGGCAAAAAATGGTCGACTTATATCCCGCCGTTCCTCGAGGCTGGTACAACCGCGGTAACGTCGAGTGGTTCCTATTCAACGATTTTGAACGAGCGGCGTTTTATTACGGACAAGGTGTAAACGCTTTGCCCACGGACTGGGTCAATCACTATCACCTGGCGTACGCACAGCTTGGCCTCAATCAAGTAGACGCGTCGATTAACAGTTTTCGCAAATCGAGAGTGTTTGCCAACGACTACTACAATTACGGCCTGGTGGATGCATTGATCGTGGCGAATCGCTATGACGAAGCCGAAACGCTTTTGTTTCGTGACGGACTGCGCAACAAGGACATCGGCCGCCCATCCTCTAAGGTATTGGGGTTTTATCTCGATCGCGGTCAAACCCAAAAGGCGCTGGATGAAACCAATGTGCCGGCATGGGAGGAGCCCGCTGACGGCGGTACGCTGCTGGCGATACAGCTCAGCCGTCTCGCGGCCGTGTTCGATGCGCGCCCGATTGAAGAGAGCCGCGAGCAAGCCAAACTCGGCCTGCAGATCGCCATCGATTTGGTTCGTGATCCAACGAAAATTAACGACCTACCCCACGTACCCCAAATCTCATTACTTGCCAAATACGGGACACGTCTAGGGTTGGTTACGGAGTCCGAGGCCCTCGTTCAAACCACCTTTGCACACCCTGCGATTCGCGATTCCCTTCGCCATCAAGCCTACTTAAACCTACCGCTCGCCGAAATCCGATTCGCCAAAGGCCAGCCTCAAGAAGCCAAAACCATTGTCAGAGCACTGGTCGAAGAGTACGGCTACTACCAGGCCCGCGAAAGTTTGGCGTTTATGCTAAAGGAGGAGGCGGAATTCGAAGAGGCGCTGGTTCATTATGAATGGCTAGCCAACCATCGCGGTCAGGCCTTCGCCGAGCCCATGTTCTTCGTAGGGCGCGGGATCAATATTGTGACGTGGGCCAGAGCCGCTCTGATTTCCGCACAACTGTCTCATGCGCTAGGCGATACGTCAAAAGCGAACAGTTACCGCGAGTTACTCGAACTTGCGTCAAATTTCTCAGACAACGACCACCACTTATTTAATATGCTTCAGTCCGACCTCGAACGAGAGAGTCGCGTACCATTGGCGCGATAGCGCGAATGGCGAAACCGCCGAACAGTCTGCCTAAGGCTTAGTCTCACCAGGCCAAAATGGGGACCGACTGACCACGCCCCGGAATGGTCTATCCGACCAGGCGTGAAAATCGAATCTCGATAAGTGAGAGGAATCGTCGAACAAGATCGCACTTAACTATCTAAAATGATCAAAGCATAGCAGGACAGAACAATGAGAGCTCGCCACAACACAGCGCAATCTGTTCAAACCCAAGCGCCAAAATGAAAGGAGATTGTCATGCCAATTCGAGATCTTGGACCTGGGACAATAGTCACAGCAGATGTACGAGAAGAGATCAATGATATCGCAACCGCATCTAAATGGCCCGAACTGATTATACGCAGTGAAAACGATGTATTCGCTGTTCTTAATCTAGTCACCCTCGACTATGAGTTCTTGTTAACCACGTCCAAAGAGATGATCAACGGAGTAATTGTATTCACAATTAAACGCCAACTATCTGTAGGCCAAGATCTTCAATTCGCAGTATGGACCGGAGAGAATATTCCAGCAATCGGCGCCTATTTGAGAATCCCCAATGGCAAAGTGAAATTTCTCGGCAGACAAAAACCGCTTGCCGCCGGAAAAGTGTGGCGCAAAACCACAACCCTCAAATCGAGTCACTTACAATGAAGTATGAAATTATCGGCACGTTCCGACGCATCGGTGTAATCGCATTTTCCATGGGGAGCGCTATACTGGCTACTGCCCAAACTCCTTCCTACAACGAATCGTGGCTCACTATTGACAATCCGCATGTCGATCTCTTTAGCGAGGTAAAAATCTCGGGCAGTGATTACCTCGACTCAACTCTGGACGTGGCAAACAAAGGCGCAAGCATCACTTGGGCACCCTTTCTATTTAAGGACATATCACCCATATTCTCCCAAACGAAATTTCGTTTGAGCCAAAAAGACAGCGTATCCTCGCTTGGTGTCGCGGTACAATACAATCCGTTTAATACGGCCACTGCGAGAAATCGCATAAGAAAGTCCATGACGAATCAGTTTGATTCAACAAATGCTGACCGACTCGCGGCGGTACTTGAAAAACGCAAGACGGACTTAAACGAAGAAGTTAAACACCTATTGAAGAACGGACAGGCGCTCGACTGCGACCAAGCGTCGCTGAACAACAGAGACTATGAGTCAGCCACTTTAGAGTTAATTGACTACGCTGACCGTAAACCAGCGGGCGGTGCCGGGCGCGCCGCGCAACCGATTCGTCCACCAAGCTCGAGTGAAGCGGTCAATCTGAGTCACGCCGTGACTGTAGTAGAATGTGCGATCAATTTGGACATTAAATTTACGGATCTATCCTTTCCAGACCTAACCAACACGGATAAATTTACGCTTACCGGTTTGACGAGCAATGCCTATTTGGTCTTGGAACAACATTATATTATCGCCAATAGACACTCGACAGAACCGACCGAATTAGAGAGCCTTCGGACACTGATTTCATCAATAGAGAAACGAATCGCCAGTATCGATTCGAGCACAGGCACCCGGCTTTACACTGTCTTTGTAGAAGAACTACTAAACACAAAGTTACCCATCGTCACACTGTCTTACTCGGGCTCGTTTTTTCCGGTCATTGGAGAAGGAAATTTCGACGCCAACAATAACAACCTCAATGACAATGAGCATACTCTAAAATCGCGAAATGTGTCGTTAGCATTTGACTGGCGGCTCTCCGAGAAAAATCAAATTTCATTGATATACAACCATAGCGACGAGAAAGCCACGGCTGAAGAGGGCCAAAGGGCCGCTCAATATAATGGCTTTGGAATCACCTGGGCTACAAAAATTAGAAAACTAAGCCTAGATGGACCACAGCAAAAAAAAGAATTCCTAGAGAGCTTTTTTGACCCATCGATAAACTTTGGCATCGCGTACGAACAAAAAGACTGCAACTCGGAGCCGTCCATTTGCATCGATCGGATCGAACGCACTCAGGCAATTACGCCTTTCATTGATTTTAAACTCGGAAAAACCAAACAGTTCAGAATAGGAGTACCGTACAAACGAAATAAAGTTTCAATGCTAAACGAAGAAATTGAAGAAGACGAGTTTGAATTCCGAGCGACTTTCGCTTTTCAACTTGGACTCCCAAAGTAAAAGCCGACTACTGCCATTCGTACACATCTCTATTGACTCGTGGCCATACACCTAATGAAATGTCAGGATCAAAACATCAGAACGGCCTATCGAAATTAAGCACGGACGCCTTTTAAAATCAGATAAAGGCTAAGCGCCGCCAAGGCTAGCAAATTGGACAGCATAAAACTCATGGTTACCGCCATATGACCCAGCGCCGGAACAAAATCACGCGCAACGATAGTTGTGGCGACAAACAATGATGCAAATATCCCCCACCCTGATATGAGTAGGGGAATAAGACGAGACTTGAAAAACAGATAGAAAAAGCCAGCCTTAGCGAGCGACGAGAGGATAATCGACAGATGAAAGGACGTGTAGTCGTTGGTCGCTTGCAGTCCGGCGAGTAACAGTCGCTGTGAGTCGCTGGCAAGGGTTGAAAACGCGGCATTGCCAGCCAGTTGGGAGGCGTTCGCCGCAGCAACCGCTCCGAGCAATACGAGCACCGCGGCTGCCAAACTCGCAAACAAGCTCCAGCCGGCAAGAAAAGGTCCTTCGCGGCGCAGCAGCAAATACAGCGCCACGCAAAAGGCAGCCTCAAGACAGAACATCAATACGCCGAGATACGCTTTGGCCATTAAGCGCGATTCGGCCGCCAGCATGTTTTGTGCGGTGGCTTCTATATCGGCCGACAGATTTATGTCGATGCCTTTCGAGATAAAAATAGAGGCCGCGATACCGATCACTATCGTAAGCAGTAACGCCACACCTGCGATGCGAGCCAGTTGATGTCGCTCGATTGAATTGAGTTGCGTCAAGGCGATGCCCTCCTTAGGCATGTGGCAAACGAAAGTCCGCCATGAATCCTGTTGGCACCACGCTACCTTGAAAAACCGTGTGTGTAAATCGTGCTCGACGAAGTGTTAACGCGAAGGGGCATATCGATCCTTCACTTGATCGAATAGCTGCCGCTTCATAAAGTGCGGCGCGTTGTCGAACTGCTGCACCCAGGTATCCCGCACGTACTGCTTGGGTTCTTGCTCCAAATAAATCAATAACTGTTCGCGCAGTTGCGCGAATTCGATGGTCTCTTCTTCCGACGCCGGCCGCAGCACAGTGTAAAGCTGTCTAATCTGTGCGGCAGAGGGATGTTGACACTGTTGATAACTGGCCTCGCATTCTTCGTAACAGCCAGGTTTGGCGACTGTCTGTCCGGCAAGCTGACAACTGCAATCACAGGTGGCGGCGGCCAATGCCGCCGCCTCGGCTTTCGCCCGACGCCGCTCCGCTTTCTCTCTCTGTGCCCGCTGAGCGCGCGCCGCGATCGAATCGCGCAATTCTGGCGTGACGACACCCGGCACTTGCTCAGCAACCTCATTGATCACGTGGTCGATATCGCCCTCGGCGAGCACACGATCGTCTTTTTCATTGCGCAGACGTGGATTGGCAATCGTAAATGTGCCGCTGATTGATCGATATACCGGCATCGTGCGGCAAAAGTACTTGCCACGAAGACCTGGCTCGACCACGTCCGCCTCAAAACGCCCGCGCAACAGCGTTTCAGACGCCTGCTCAATTGTGACTTTGCCCGAAAAAGCATGTTGACCACCCTGGCACTCACCCATCCACTCCGGTCCGCGCGTGTCAAAGTAGTCATAGCCCTCTCGATCAGACAGCGCCTTATTCATTTGAATGTAGGCATTGTCGACCTGGCCGGTGAATCCGTATCGGACCAATGGCATCGATATCGTCACTTCCGACCCTTCCGTTTCGGCAAGCGCGCGCGTCTGAGACAAAAGATCGGTCACGGTCGTCCCATCGACCTGTGCCGCTCGATTGACGGCTGTGCCGATGGATAGGTTATCCGTTGCGCCCGTAAGCGCCGTGATACTGTTTGCCTCCAGCCGTAGCTTGATTTGGGTATGTTCTCCACACACCCGTTTTGTGAACGCATCCTCGCAGGTAGAGCCGAGCCGTCGTTGATACACCGAGCCGCGCCAGCTACTCGCGTTGCGATTTTGTGCCGACTCTTCGGAAAACGCCGAGTGGGATTGCTCTTTTTTTGGTTGCGATGTGTCTCGGTGTTCCGACTTGTCGGATGTTGTCGCTGCAGCGGATGTCGAACCGGACAACGTCGAGACGAAATCCAACACAATATTCGCTGTCTGCGTATTTGCTGGCTGCTTATCCACATTGGTTACAATCAGATAGCGCGAACCGGCGACCGTCACGTTAACCGTGAAGCTAAAGCGCGCGCGTGTGGGCGCAGCCTCGGGTTCGAGCAGCGCTTCAACGCGCTGCAACCCCGCATCAAGTGAGATGCTCAGTGCGTTCAACCGCTCAGGCGGTCCGGTCGCAACAATTTCTAACTGATGCTGACCGGGCTCGAGAAAGTGGGCCTTTATACAGCGTGCCGCTAACGATTGGACCTCAAGCGCTGCATTGAATGGTTTGGCCGATACAGTGACTTCCTGGCAACCACCATAGACCTCCTTCATCCACCCCTGCTCGCTGCTGCTCGATAGTGGTGGATAGCGTTCTTCACGATGTTGGTAGAAACCAATGAACGTGCCGGCGAATGCGCTATACGCACGCTTTAATCCAAACCCAAATGTTTCGCGTAGTGACTGATCGAGCCATGTGTACTCATTCACAACGCTGAAGGTAATCGGTTTATCGCGAAACAACGCTTGGAGATAGCGATAGTCGGGCGTCGCCTTCGACCAGGCGCGCGGTGGTTTTTTCAGCGCCTGCCACTCGCCCAGAAACCGCCAAAACGAACTCGTTGCATACGTGTCCGATGGACAAATCGAACCTTTTTGATTTTTTTCGATATAGAGCGGCTCGTTGTAGTCGCGCAGGCCAATCTGGCAAAAATGGTAAGGCTCAACACCCAGCACCGCTCGGGCCACATCGACACCTACCGCCTCGGCCGTGCCTTCCATCACCCAATGACCGAGCTCTGACTGCCGACAATCTCGATTAAAGGGCGGATAGTTATATTGAATAGTATGAAATATCTCATGCGCTAGATCTTGCCAGTCTTTGCGCGGAAATCGCCCCCACCAGCGAGGATCGATTTGAATTTCAGTATTAAGCGCCGGATTGTGGCAGTCAGTGGCCGCTCGCGGAGGGCCCTCTCCGCCAAAGAGTGCATAGTTTTTCACCACCACAACAAACGCATCGCCCGTATCATTGAGATGCTCGTGTCGCGGTTGCGGCCAGCCCTGTTTCTCAAAGTACTGCGCGTATCGATTCATCGTTGTCTCGATCGCCAATATCTGCGACGGGTCGAGCGAGCCCTTGGATTCTTCGACGACTTCATACTGCGTAATGGTCCAGGCGGCTTGGGCGTGCCCACCCACTAGCACGAGGCCAGATAAAAACATTGCAATAAGAACAGTTCGCGTCACGTTACATCAACTTACCATCAATACGGCCACACTTTATGGCGCCACCACACCCGCATCGTCATTGCGGCGCGCACTGCGCCACAGCTCGAATTTGAGCCGACTCAAGGTCAAAAAACACGTCGGGTGTTTTGCCATTGCTCGCCGAGTACAAGCCTGTGCTTTGAAACTCGATAATGCCTTTTTGTGCAGTGATTGTGCCGTGCGAAAGGGCCTTTTTGATTTCGCGTTTTGATACGTCGTGTCGAACAGCATCCATCGCCGCTTGTTGTTTTGCCATCTGCGCGTTGAGCTCATCAAGCGTCATATCGTCGGTTATCGGGTATCGCGCCATGGCCTCTTGTTGTTTCTCAGTGGAGTACGCGCTGAGTGCTTTGTCGCGACGACGGACAACTTCTTGAAACGACAGTGAGGCTTCTTCCGGTTCAATTTGCATCTGATACAAAAAAAACTCATCGCGCACCGCGCCCGGCGCGCCCAGGGGATGGGCTTTGATCATACTCAACACCACAGACTCACCGCGAAATGAGCCTTCGGCAATCGCTTCTGCAACAACCTGCAGCCCTGGTCTTTCATGAGAGGTTGCGGAACAGGCGCGAACGGTGAGCGCCGCCCGGTGAGCGCCGATGCCCAGCATCACGGTGTTTGGCTTCGCCTTCAACGACTCCGCCAGGGCCCTCTGTTCGCTGCGCGACTGCTCGAGGCGCTGACGCGCTCGACTGGCCGCCTGATCCTTGCGCTGCTGGTTACGCTGGGCTTCCACCGCCTGCAAGCTGCGAAGCTGTTGTTCAAGCTGCTCGAGCTGGGTCGGGTTCATGCCCTGTTGGCGAAGTAGCTCGATCGCCTGCTCGAGTTCGGCCTCATCTTGCGCCGTGACAGTCACAACGCACCCTAGCAGCACTAGACCAATCAACAGTGTTTTCTTCATACCTGCTCCGCTCCACTTTTCAGTCGAATCACTACCCTCTTCTAACATGCGATTATCCTCACCCTTTTCCCTCATCGCAGACCCAACTCCCATGACCGACCGGGGCGCAACCGCGCCGACTGCCGTGCGGGTAGATCATCAGGCGACACAGCCTTGGCGCCCCGTCGTTGTAAATGCAAATGAGAATCGTTATTATTTGATGGTTTCAGCGTCACCCTCTAATTTTAAAAGGAATCGTCTCTATGGCCGCTCACTCCGCCGTGCAGGTGCTCGATGTGCATCACTGGAACGACACGCTGTTTAGCTTTCGCACGACCCGCGATCAGAGCTTTCGATTTCAAAACGGCCATTTCGTTATGATCGGACTGCAGAACAACGACCAGAAGCCCGTCATGCGCGCCTACAGTATCGCCAGTGCCAATCACGAGGATCACCTGGAATTTTTCAGTATTAAAGTGGCCGATGGCGCGCTCACTTCCCGGCTGCAGCGACTCGAACCGGGCCACCAAGTGCTGATCAGTAAAAAAGCTGTGGGCACTTTGGTAATCGACGATCTGCGACCAGGTAAACGGCTGTTCTTACTCGCTACAGGCACCGGCCTGGCTCCCTTTTTGTCTATTATCCGTGATCTGGAAACCTACGAGCGGTTTGAATCGGTGGTGCTCGTGCATGGTGTGCGCCGTGTCAGCGATTTGGCCTACAAAGACTACATCGAAAACACGTTGCCAAACGATGATTACCTCGGCGAACTGGTGAGCAAGCAACTACGATATTTACCGTTGGTTACGCGCGAGGCCTATTCCACCAATGGTCGCATTCCAGATGGGCTGTTAAATGGTGGCATTTGCGACGCCTTGCAGATCGAAACGCTCAATCCGACGCATGATCGCGCAATGCTGTGTGGCAGTGCGGCTATGCTTGACGACACCCGTGATGCGCTCGAAACGCTCGGGTTCCGTCCGTCGCCGCAACAAGGTGTGACGGGGGATTTCGTTGTGGAACGGGCTTTCGTAACCAAATAGCAGCAGGCCTGCGTGCGGGCGCTTACGCGCGAAACTTTGATATTCTCGCCACTGCGCCTGGCAACAGCATCGCGATCAAAAAAATGCTGACGGTGAGTACACCAAAAAACACCACAAGCCCAATGCCTTTGTCGTACTGTCGACCCAGAGCCACGATACCGCCATACATCAACAGATAGCCCGCCAGTTGGAGCACAAGCATTTTGGGCGTCGTGTGTTCGACCGCGGGCAACAGCTGTCGAAAATGCTTGCGCATCGAAAAACACACCAACAACGTGCCCACAAAGGTTAGCATTGAACCGAACAGCAGTGGCATCATCCGCGGCTGTACTCCGCCGTTGACGGCACGGCGGCGTCGACCTGTGTGGCGCGTGACTTTCGAGTTGGTCCGCCGGCCTGAAGGTAGAACGCCGTCACAATAAAGGCCAAACCGACGCCAAGCGCCGTCAAATCGAAACCTGCGAGCACCCAGTTTCCGCTTGAAAGGGTCGCGGGAAGGCTCAAATCGGTGGTCAGCGCGTTCACAATTGGAATGAGCAAGTAGACACCCGCTGCCAGCCACGACTGCTCTTTCCAGGCGACCTGAGGTTTGCGCACAATCGCGTGAACGAAGCACAGCAACCAGGCGAGAAACATGCAGTGCACCTCCCAATCACCCCGATTGATCATATCGAGAGGCAACAGACGATTAGCCAAAAAGTACACACCGATTCCAACCGGAAGACCAATGATTGTGCCGATATTTAAGCACTCAACAAACCGGTAACCCCGATGGTCGGTGCCCGCGAGTTTTTGCTTGCGCTTTTCTGACCAGTAGATGGCACCCGTCGCCACCATGCCGGCACCGAGCACACCCGAAAAGAAATACAGCCAACGTAAGACCGGACCGGCGAATAGTCCTTCGTGCAGACCGATCATGACCGCGCCGAACGCGACGCCACCATTGACATGCGCGGGCAATACCTTGATGAGTTCGCCTGTGGTACCACTAAACACCGCTCTATCCCCAACGATCGACACGCCGTTGTTTAGGTGCGCAGTAACCCGCGCGTTGTCATCACCTGGATAGCGCACTTCAAGGCGCACGATCGACTCTTCGCCCCAGCGGTCAGACGCCGACGCCACAATCTCATTGAGATCAACCATCGGCGCTTCAATACCCGAGCGTTCTAGCTGTGCTTCGCCAGTGAAATTAGTTATCGCTTCGCGAGCCGCACCCATATCAAAGCCGTAACTACCCAACGCAATAAAGGGCATCCACATGGTCACCACGAAAATAAGACCACTGTAGGTAATCATGAATTGAAACGGCAGCGAACACACACTCATCAAGTTGTGCATATCCAACCACGAGCGCTGCCCTTTACGTCGCCGAAATGTGAATAAGTCTTTAAAGATTTTTTTGTGCGCGATCACGCCGCTGACAAGGCCCACCAGCATAAGCATCGTGAGAATACCAACGATGCGATAGCCAATGTCGCGATCGATATAATGCAGCAGATAATGCATACGGTAGAGGAGTTGGCCACCGCCTGTTTCACGCGCTTCGGCCAAGGGGCGACCGGTTTGCTGATCTAATCGCTCATTGCCTCGCACGATTTCGGCATGGTCGTGCTCTTCACCCTCTTCATGCAGTTCGTCAACCTCAGGCATCTGCCAAAACACGCGCAGATGCGGATGCTCGCGACCGGCCGCGGGAGTAATGATCCACAAGTCGGCACCCGATGCTTCTTGCTCTAATCGCGCGCGACCAATGTCGACACTCTCCGAAAGAGGAATGATCTCACCCCATTCGCGCTCGGGCATCATCCATCGGTCAATTTCCGTGTCGAAGTAGCCCAGCGTGCCGGTGACAAACATGAAATATAAAATCCAGCAGAACACCAAACCTGCCCAGGTATGCAACCACGTCATCGATTGTCGAAATGTGCCGATCATGAGTGTTTTTCCATAAAGAACAAAGCCACTGACAACAACGAAGTCGATACGATCGCGCCGGTAAGTCCTAACCAAACAGTGCGAAGTCGCTCCACCGCAAACACCCACAACACAATGGCCGCATAAATCGTCCAGCTCAGTAGCGCCGAGGTGGTGATGCCCGAAAGCTTATCACCGGGCAATAAAAACGTGAGCATCACACCGTTGGTGTTGGTGAGAATGAACCCGAACAGAATAGCCGCGAACACGCGCGATGTGACGTGCCAGCGGCTGATTGATGTTTTGGCTTTCACCATGGAAATTTAAGAACTCGTTACTAACTAAGAGGGTGAATAACCGGCATGCCGCAATGTTGTGTGAATCGTTCGAAGGTCACTGGCGTCACACCGGCACACCACTTGTACCCCTAACCTGACGATGATAGTCTAAATGATAATCATTATCATTCCCTTCTTTTTTAATCGAGAAAACAAATGCTTAGAGCAAAATTTTTCGCGCTTGCGGCGGCGGTGTGGTGCGCAAATATGGCGTTCGCTCAAACGAGCGAACCTCCGGCCGACGACAAACTCGAAGAAGTGCTGGTTACGGGTGAGAAAATCACCCGCTCTCAGCAGGATACTCAAACCAGTGTGGCGATATTCGATGAGGTCGAGTTGGAGCGTCAGGACATCCTCGATGTAAAAGACGTGATCGATCGCACCGCCAATCTAGCCACGACTGAAGGGTCACGTTTTACCATACGCGGCATCGACAGTCTTAACGTAAGTGGCGCTGGACTGGCCGACCTAGCCACGATCTATGTGGACGGCTCACCTCTTCCACGAGATGCCACGCTCGCCGGTCCGCTCGATGTGTGGGATCTTCAGCAAGTCGAGATCTTTCGCGGCCCTCAGTCTACGTTACAGGGCCGGAACGCGTTGGCCGGCGCCATCATCTTAAACACTGTGGACCCAGGCTATGAATGGTCCGGGCGCGCCCGAGCAATTTTTGGCACCAAAGACGGTTCACGACGGCTGTCCGGTGCATTCGGTGGTCCGATCGTTGAAGACCAGTTCGCATTTCGCCTGTCCGCTGAATCGTCGGTGGGTGAGGGCTTTATTACGAACGTGACGCGAAACGATTTTCCGGACGAGCGCGAGACGGTGACGCTTCGCGGCAAACTGTTGTGGGAACCATCTCAGATCGATGACCTACGCGTGTTACTGTCGTATACCTACGACGATCGTGAGTTTGGCGACTCCTTGTTTTCGCTCGAAGTCCCCGATGCACGTGAACAGCGCCTGATGTTCGCCAATCGCGACACGCGCGACGAGGTTGAGCTTAGTATTGGCGTATTGACCATCGACTATGATTTTTCCGAGCGCTTTTCGCTCACATCGATCACGGCGGTTAACGACACCGCTCGAATCTTTGAGGGCGATGGTGACCGAACGGCCGTCGATACCGAGTTTAGCGTTTCCGACTCCGATACCACCACCACAACACAAGAGCTCCGATTTGCGTATGATGGCGACCGCCTTAAGGCCGTGTTCGGTGGCTACTTTGCCAACATCGATACACCAAATCGTATTGCTGACGCGGTACTCAATCTCGATGTCATTGAGGATTTGGGTTTGGTCAATCAGTTGGTCACTATTCTCAGTGTGGATTTAGCCACAGCACAAGCCCTGTCTGCGTTTTACACCAACCCTGTGACCATCCGTGCCGTCAGCGACAACCCCGTTGAAATCGATTCGATGGCACTCTTTGCCGACTTTTCGTATGCACTGAGCGATCGGTTTACGCTCTACGGCGGCTTTCGCTTGGATCAAGAAGAACAGGTCATCACCACCGGTAATGAAATTATCGCAGACCGCAACTCGCTGCCTGACCCGGTCGCCATTGGCAATCCGTTTGGCCCATTGGTGAGCCTCATCAATGATTTTCTGGTAGCAGAGGCCGAGCGAGCCACCTCTGAACCGGTTACCACTCAATCGCCATCGTTCGACGCATTTTTGCCAAAGCTCGGCGTCGGCTGGGACTTCGCCGATAATCAAAGCGTGAGCCTCACAGCTCAGCGTGGCTACCGATCGGGCGGCGTCGGAGTTAACCCAGCACGTGCAGCGTCGTTTAATTTCGATCAGGAGTTCATTTGGAATTATGAACTGGCCTACCGCAGTCAATGGTTGGACCGCGCGCTCACGGTCAATGCCAATGTCTTTTACATCGACTGGGAAGATCAGCAAGTCAGCGTTCAGTTAACCGGAAACGTCTTTGATCGCGAAACACAAAATGCAGGTAGCTCGCGGATTTACGGTTTCGAAGTGGAATCGCGGTACAAACTGGATCGCAACACCGAACTCTATGGTTCCATCGGTTTTGCCGACACGCGATTTAACGATTTTTTCGTTAACGTCGACGGTTTGGTGCTCGATTTGGCCGGCAATGAATTTTTCTTCGCACCGAAACGAACGGTCGCCCTGGGCTACACGCGACGCACAGACGATGGCTTCATCTTAAATCTGAATGCTAACTACAATTCGTCATCGTTCCCACGCGCGGACCGCCCGCAGACCGAACGCGCAATCGACCGACGCGTGCTGGTCAATCTGCGCGCGGGTTGGGAAAACGAACGATACGGCATTTACGTAACCGGCCGAAATCTGCTGGACGAAGACAACATTCTCACGCTCACGCCGTTTGATCCACTGCTCACCTCAAACGAACCCGAATTTGCCCGCGCCAGCGCACCTCGCACCTTTGCGCTTCAGCTCGAGGCGCGATTCTAAGCCTTTGAACAATCGATGCACTCAGCGAAATGTGGCTCGTTGAGTGCATCCGATTGACACCAAAGACGATTGCCGCCGGTGGCAATCGCGCGACGCTAGTTGTACGCACTGGGTCCAGGCGGTCCTAAGAACATTTGCTGCAAAAACGGCAAATCGAGGAAATTCACCACGCCATCGCTGTTAAAGTCCGCGTCTTCCAGAGTTGACAAAAACGCCGTGGAGAATGCCGAAATATCCAGGAAATTGACAATGCCGTCGTTATTAAGATCGGCGTCACAGGCATTGCCATACCCATCCCCATTGCTGTCTTGCTGGCCGGCATTCGCGCGATCAATGCAGTTGTCTTCCTGATCCGCTACACCGTCTCCATCGCTGTCGAGGCCAGCGGCGATGAGGTCAAATTCGCGACTATACGTTTCGCCCTCGTAATCGGCTTCGAACGTCCAGGTGCCCAAGGGTTGACCGATCAAGTTACCCGTCCAATACCAATAGGACGCGGCATAGTGTGGCGCATCGCTATTATGATCCCAGTTAAACAGCAAACTGCCATCCGGTTTGCGCACTCGGTAGTTCGTGGTTTGTGTATTGAGTTGATCGCGATAATAGACCGACAGGTAAATGGTCTCACCCGGTATAAAGGTGTTGCGAGTGTTGGTAATGGTCGGCGTCGGGCAAGTTTGAAAGGCCGGCGGTGCCGTTCCGGTGCGCATTGCATTAATCGCCGAATCGTAATACTCGCGCTGCTCCGCCCACCAAGAATCCACGTTAAGGCTGTTGCAAACACCTGCATACGGTTCAATTAAATTATTGTTGGCATCGTACACTTCAAGGTGCAAATGCGGCCCGGTTGAGCTTCCCGAACTGCCGATAATACCCAGCCTTTCGCCCGACACCACCGTCTCGCCCACCGCTTTGTCGATCACCGAGCCATTTTTTAAGTGGCCATACCACGCAATAGAGCCATCGGCGTGTTGGATAAACACCGCGTTCCAGGGATCGTTGTTAAACCCGCAGTTGCGATCGAAATTGCCGTCTGATCTTCCGATGATCGTGCCCGCAGCGGCCGCCACAACGGCCACCTGATCGGCGTCCATTTTATTCCAGGCAAACGGCCAAGTGAAAAAGTCGACCCCCTGGTGATTGTAACCGGAAGTCAGGTCGTAAGAGCGCGCGCCACAGTTGTAGTCCAATAAGGCATTTGGGAAAGTGGGATTTTGATCAACGAAATTTGAAATGCCGTGGAAACCGTAGTCATTGAGTGAGGGAGCCGCAGCCAGCGGCCAGTCGAAGGACACGCTGCCGGCCTGTCGCTCAGCCAGCTTACCGTCTTGCTTCAGTCGCTCGATGTGGCGATTGAGCATCGTCTGAATCGAATCACGCTGTGCCGGACTGATGTGATCCTGTGGCAATACCCCTTCGACAACACCGCCACCGTCCGGTGCCCGCTGATCTGCCTTTACCAAGCCGATAGCGCTTACGCAAATCAATAGAATCAGTAGCTTATTCATCACATCCGTTCCCCTTATACGGCTTTGTGCATGGCTAATTCTATAGGCGTAACCGCGCTCGAAAACGGATCATACAGCGTGTAGTCGCCAATTCCTCCTCGCCCGGGATGTAACCAAAGAGCACGTAGTCACCGGCACCAAGTGTGCAAAAAAAAGCGCGATGCCCGTGTTACCGGACACCGCGCTGGGTTGGACTAACGGCGCGACAGCGCGTCGTCATTTACGGCGTGGCGTGCCAGGCCTTCGACACCGCGAAGCTGTCCTCAAACCAATTCCAACTTTTCACCTTATCGTCGACGACGTGGACGCGAACGGCCCAACTGAACGTATCGGTATCCACGCCAGAGTGATTGGCAATGGCGTTCATCGTCCCGATAAACACCGCCTGATCTCCATTGGCAAATTCGTAGTCGGTTGACCAGCTTGTGACCTTTAGGCCAGCACCGAATTTTGGAAGGAACTCATTGAGCACCACTTCTTTCGAGGCCCAGGTGCCAATCCAAGGTAGCGCCGTATCACCCTCGTTGTGCCACACAAAATCGTCGCGCATGAGGTTGTTCAACGTATTCATATCACCTGATCCTGCCGCCATTAAAAACGCTTTAGCGACAGCCAGCGTTTGCTCGCTCTGCGTTGTCGCTTTCATCGGTGCCTCAGATTCCATTGTCGAACACGCCGACAGCATCACCGCGCCGACAATAATCAACCACTTGTTCATTCGAATTCTCCCTTTATGCCCTTGTGAATTACAAAATCAAAACTTGCCGCTGTTGGCCCATTCTTGCTGCGGCGGAACGGGCTCAGATGCATCCCAATGCTCGACTATTTTCCCATCTGCGAGTCGGTACAGATCCGTTTGCGCATAGAGTTGATCGCCCTGAGTGACTCGACTCAGCGTCGCCACGAAATGACCAGAGCCGATGAGTAAGACCACCTCGTCATACCACGAGCGATCCGCCTCCCCCAGCATGGTTTCAAAAGCGTGCAATCCATCTTTGAGGGTTAAGCTATGCTGGATGCAGTCGGGGTGAATATACGTAGCCGCGCGCTCCGGACGCCCCTCGCGCATCAAGACATCATGAATCATGTCTCGCACAATTTCTTTGTTCGCATCGGTTTCGTCGACGTGCTCGACGACCGTCTCACCATCAATTTGCGTATGACCCGACGGCGTGGTCCCGTCAAACGCGGCGATGACGTCCCAATGTTCGATAATCTTGTCGTGTTCGTCCGTATCAAAAAAATCCATGGTGACCCACTCGGCCTCGCCATTATTCAAACTCTGATAGGCATGAACAAACACATGGGAGCCGTCCTCAAACGCCCTGAGAATAGTGATATCGCGAATCGGATTGCGGGCAATAAACGGTTCGAAAAACTCAACAAAGCCCTCTACCCCATCACGAACACCGGTGGAATGCTGCGTGTATCGATCGCCGGTGTACCGGGTAACGGCTTCTCGCGCGTTGCCATCACGAATACCCTCCATGTAAAGCGCTCGGGCATGTTCAATTTTCTGACTCATGGTCGGATCCTCAACGACTGTGTGATGAGCGGCAACGCCTAAAAGTGTAGCAGCGGCGATGCGGCAGGCAGTGGTAAATGCTGCACTGAATACGGTGAATATTGGACAGCAGGAACGAATCACATGGCCAGAATCGGGGTCAAGCGATCCAAATCGGGTAGTATTTAGCCATCGAGCTGTCTGATCGACGCTCGAGGGCTCCACCCTACTTGAACACAACGGACGTTCATTGGCAGACAATAGCAACAGTACTCAACGCTGGCAGCGCCTCAAATCGCTTTACGCACACGCATCGGGTCTTGACGGCGCGGCGCGCGAGGATTTTATCCGCACAGAGCTGGCCGATGACCCCGAACTGCGTCTTGAGTTGGAGGCGCTGCTCGAGGCTGAGTCTGCAAAGACAAATCTCACGTTTGTGGGCGAAGCGATTACCGCAACCGCCTCTCAATTGTTTGATCGAGAAATTCAAACAGGCGCGCGTATCGGCGCGTATGAGATCGTGCGCGAAATTGGGCATGGCGGCATGGGTACCGTCTGGTTAGCCGCGCGCCGTGATGAGAGCTATGAAAGTTCGGTGGCGATCAAAGTCATGCATGGCCTATCAGGCCATCATTTACGCGAACGCTTTCTGGCCGAGCGGCAAATGCTCGCGAACCTCAATCATCCCCACATTGCGCGCCTACTCGATGGGGGCACGACATCGAACGGCGCACCCTACGTCGTCATGGAATATGTCGAAGGGTTACCCATTGATGCCTATTGCGAGCAGAACGCGTTGAGTACATCGCGACGTATCGCGCTCTTTTGTCAGGTGTGCAGCGCCGTGCAATACGCCCACCGCAACCTGATCGTGCATCGCGATATTAAGCCGGACAATATTTTAGTAACACCAAACGGCGAGCCCAAATTGCTGGATTTTGGTATTGCCAAACTGATTGGTACGCGACTGGAAGAGCAAGCCGTCCAAACCGTGCTGGGGCAAAGCATGCTCACTCCCCAGTACGCTAGCCCTGAGCAGGTTCAGCACGGCACCATTACGACGACCTCCGATATCTATTCACTGGGAGTGCTGCTCAACAAGCTCCTAACCGGGCGGCTACCGTACTCGCCTGACTCGGATGAGCTGTTGGCGTTGGCGCAGGCCATTGTTGATGATGAGCCCGTTCGGCCAAGCACCACGCATCCAACGTGTCGTGGCGACCTGGATAATATCGTTCTCAAGGCGCTGCGTAAGGCACCGGAAGCGCGCTACGCCTCAGCAGACGACTTGGCGGCCGATCTTAATCGTCACCTCGAGCGCCGCCCCGTTGAGGCGCGTCCCGCCACGATGCTGTATCGACTCGGGCGTTTTTACAGCCGCAACCCAATCGCTGTCAGCCTGGGAATATTGGCCGGCGTCGGGCTGGTTGGCGCGACGCTCTTTTCAACCTATCAAATGCAGCGTGCCATCGACGCACAGCGTGTCGCTGAGGCGGAACGCGCCATCGCGATTAACGAAATTCATCGCACTACGTTGCAAAACGCAAAAGAAGCACTCGATAACCGTGACGGAGCGAGTGCGGCGCGCCTGCTCGGGCGTCTAGAGAATGATGATCGCCACTTCGCTTGGTCGTTAATGGCCAGTCAACTCGACGACTCCATGATTTCGCTCAAGGACTCCACTATTCTCGCCACCGGTGTCCGGTCCGACGGTGCCTTACTTGCATTGCGCACAGACAGCACGCTGCTGTGGCACCAAGGTGCAGGCACAGCCGACCAGACCTATTTCAAAACGGATCGTTTGGGTGAATCGAAAATCCAAGCAGCCGCGCTATCCTTGGACGCCCAACATGCAGTGATTGCACGACCATCGCAACAATTGGAATTTTGGCAGTTGTCGCGTGCCGGCCCGCCGGTTCTACGGGACACTCAGCCGCTCCGACGAAAACCAATCGATGTTGCCGTGACACGCGATGGTCGCCGCGCGGCGATTTTGTACGACAACCTGCTTGAGATCAATGTCGGCGCAAACCGCGAGCGCATCGAAATTCCGCTACCGGCAGGCGGCAAGCGCATCACGATGACCGGCGAAGGCAATTTTATTGGTGTTGTGTTTTTGCCCACAAGTCAAACTGCGTATCACCTCTACGCCGGCACCGGTGAGCGTATTTCACGAGCCGATGCGTATTCGCTCCACGCTATTGCCCTTTCCCCAAACGGCACACAGGTTGCCACGTCCGAAAGCGGCAATACGATACGGCTGCGAGAAGCCGCATCGACGCGTGTGCTTGAACGATTCAGCGGCCATCGAAAAGGCGCGCCCGCCATCGTGTTTAGCGCGGACGGACAGCGCTTGGTCGTTGCCAGCGAGGATGGCTCGCTGCGAATTCACGACACGCGTGGCGTGACAGAACCAACCGTTTTACTTGGTATACAGTCCACACCTATACACGTGCACACAGATCGCTCTGGTCGTTGGATTGCCGTACAGTTTGCTGATGGCACTCGGTTATTCGATTCGTCGATTACGCGACACGACCATGCAAAGGGGCGATGGCTATCACACCAAACCAATTCGGATTACATTGACACGCTCGACGAGTTTGGCCTGCTGCGTCGTTACGATAGCAGCACCTTGGCATTGTTCGATCAGGCGCCCATTGGCGCCATGGACGCCACCACGTTCACGCGGTCCGGCGACGGCCGGTACCTGGCAATGGGTGAGCGGGGTCGTGTGTTGATACTGGATGCGCTCACTCTTGAGCATACGGATACTTTGACTGTCGACGATGTGGACGTGAGGGCGCTGAGTTTTTCCCATGACAGTCAATTTCTGTCGACGCTAACGGATAATGGCAAGCTCACTGTCACTGACCTGCACTCGGGCGAGCACCGCACGCTGCCATTGAGTTCTCCGATTCGTCATGCGCGCTTTACGCCTGACACGTTCGCGATCATCTTCGCAGATTCGCACACGCTCTTCAGGCAAAACATCGGTTCCGATCAGGTTGAGCACGTATTCGAACGCACAGACGCGACGATACGCTCGCTCGCGCTCACTAAATCTGGCGAAAAACTGGCCACAGGGTGGAGCGACGGCTCCATAGAGATCCTGGATGCGCATTCGCTGGCGCCAGTCGGGCCATTTTCCGAGCGGATGGGCAGCGTGTCCGCTCTCGCCTTCTCACCCGATGCAAGCCTGATTGCCGCCGGATCGTCCGACGCCGAACTTTGGATATGGAATGTCGCGACGCGCCGACCGGTCCTCAATTTGCAGCCGGTTAGCGACGCATCGGTTGTGGACCTGTACTTTTCGAGTGACCCACGTCAGTTGGTCGCCAGCTTTGCGGATGGAACCGTCCAGCGTTTCGATAGCCGCGCCTTACGCGAACAGGTGGCGCATCGTCTCGCGTTTCACCAAGCCAAGAACACGCTGCGCGAACCCGTCGCCAAACTGTTCCAAAATCAACCTGACGCACAGTCTGTCGCTCGTAGTTTGCGCGGTGACCGGTCATTTGACCACATCGGACGGCGCGCGCGACTCGCCCTGGCGCTTCATCCACCACCGATAGAGACTCTGCCCACTCCCGGTCACCTTAGCCGTGGCGCCCTGATCTTTGCAGGCAATGATGATCATGTGCTGTGTGCGCAACCGCAGGGGCTCGCCATGCGGTCGTCCTTTACCCTTGAAATGTGGGTGTGGCCAAAACCATTTGAGTATGGACAAACACCACTCGATTTGCGCATGCTGGTAAATAAAGAAGGCGAATACCAAATCGCGGTGCGTCCCGATGGCTCGCTCCACTGGACCTTGGCAACAGAACACGGCTGGATGGGATGGGTGCCTACTCGTTACCGACTTGCTCACCACACGTGGTCTCACCTCGCCATGGTAAGAACACCCGATCAGATCCATTTTTATATCAATGGCGTACGTATTCAATCGCAACCGGTTTCATCCGTCATTGGCGACGCCCACCGCTACAAGAACGAGTTTCGTATCGGCGGTCGGCAGCACACACCGTCAAGTTTCTATGGACGCATCGATGAAGTGCGCGTCTGGTCACAGGCGCGTTCAGAACGCGATATACAACACTCTCTGTCGAGCGCGCTGTCGTCCAATGTTGAAGGGTTATCGGCCGCCTGGTCGTTCAATGAGGGGAAAGGGGGCACTGCGCGCGATGTCACAGGGCGGCACGATGGTCACATTGTGGGCGCACGCTGGACCGGCGATCATACGGACTAAGTGTGCGCGGCATGCCGCGAAAACGTTAGCCGCGTGGAACCTGCACGAGGGTAGCTTCAATTTCATGCATGAGCCCCGCCCGAATACTGCCTTCCTCGCCAAGATCGCTCGAATAGTGCGCCGCCTCGTCTTCGGTCAATGCCCGCGCTTTGAGCACACCAACTAACGTGACCGTTTTACCCGCGATGTCGGTCGGTACGAAAAAACCATAGTCTTTAAACGCAACTCGAATCGTGGCTTCACCGTCTTGAGCAACGAAAAAGCAACCTTTTTTCTGACACACCTTTTTTACGGCCACGCGCAAGGCGAATGGATTATCGAGATGATGGTCAGCCGCCTCGAGCACCGAATGCAGTGATTGCACGACCATCGATTTATCCAATTTGTCGCCAAATGTTTCGGCGTGTTCATCGGACTCCACCGGTTCGGATAAACGAACAACAGCCGACGGTTCCTTGGGTGCACTATTGTCGGCAGTTAACGGGATGGTTATCGCCAACATCACAGCCAGTGCCACCCATTCCTTAAAAAATTTCATGCCGTATTCTCCTATTTCAGTGTCCGAACGTTCGCACACCAATCGCTTTAAGCCCATTGACCAGCAGATACAGGAACAAAATGGGCAAAATGATGGTTTGTAGCACAAAGATCACAATGAGATTGATGATGTGCTCGCTCGCATTCGATAAGCGGTCTCGTAGCTGCTCAAGTTTTTCGGTCACGTTCACTCGGTCCAACGAGTCGTCGAGAAAAGTACCGATTTTTTCACGAAGGGACTGATCGGCCGGGGGTGGTGGACGGCTTTGTTCGCTAAATTCACGCACTTCGACACTCGTCGTTTCAAGCGCCTGCGTAGCAGCCTGGTGCTGCTGATCCAAAAACAGATCAAACACCATATTGGTGCCAATGATCATAACTGGTAAGGCAAATCGAATCGCCACCGATACCAGCAACACGCGCAGTGCCACTGCCTTCCAACGACCAACGCCTGACGACCAGGTGGAGATCAACAAAAACAGGGCCGACGCCACCAAAAAGCCGGTGACCACCCACCACTTACTGATATTCAACAGAATGTTCTGCAAACCCAGCGCACTGGTCGCAACGAGCATGACGGACGAAAATCGCTCGACCAAATCATTAACCGGATCGAGTATTTGGCCAACGGAAAAATTGACGCCAACACCGGCCGGCTCAATCGCCACTTCTGTGCCCTGCGCAACAGAAATGACGCCGTTAAGCGTACGGGCCGCGGCGAATGTCACCAGCGCTCGTTGAAAGGCGTTTTCAGCCGTCTCTTTGCCAAGCGCGTCGAGATGGCCTGTGCTGGCCGCCAGCACGGTAAGCACACAAACTATAGTAAGAAGAATTTTTTGCCTCATTGGCAAAGTGTAGCCTAAACCGCAGAACGGTGTGTTCGCGCGGGTAGGATGGCTGAAATCGCGGTGATCTTCCAAACGAAACCGACCCCTGCGCGTGATCAACGCGCAGGGGCCGAATCCTGTTCAGACGGCAAGCCGGGTTGCCGGCCCTGTTACGGCGCACTGACTAGGCCCAGTAAAGCCGTTTCGAGCTTAAAAACGCCAGGTGATATGGGCACGCAGTGAACGCGATTCCATAGGGTGGTAGTGAATATCGTCTACGCCCTCGGCTGGCTCTCCGGGGAGACGGGATGTGTAGAAGTAGGTGATGTCATCGTCGGTCTCATCAAAGAGATTGAGCACGTCGAGTCTCAAGTCCCAGTTATTGACGCGGTAGCCGACGCTCATATTAAACACGGTGGATGGATCGGATTGCACACTGTTGTCTTCGATCAGCGGTCGCTTTCCAAAATGACGCATACGCGCGCTGCCGTACCAGCCGGTTCGGGTTTGCGCCGATATACCGGCTGACACCACGCGATCGAGCGACCCTGGAATTTCGTCCCCACCGGGATCGTCTCCTTTAAATTGTGCTCGGCTTAGCGAGAGCTCGACATCCACTGTCCAGATATCGTTGAATCGATAGTAAAGCGGAATCTCGAGACCGTAGCGCCGGCTTGGACGGCTGGCTTCGGTGTTACCTGCATCGCCGACAAATAGCAGCTCGGATTCAAGCTCTAAGTACCAAAGCGACGCGGATACATTCAAACGTTGATCCAGCACCGTGCGAAACCCGATCTCTGCACCGTCCGACGCAACCAGTGGATCAACCCGTTCCGCTGGATCCCCTGTGACCGGATCCGTCACAATCGTAACCCCGCGCGCGTCGTTACTATGAAACGCGCGACCCGCACTGAAGAATGCCTCTGTGCTATCGCTGAAACCGTAAATCACGTTGAGTTTAGGGGTAATCAATAGTTCGCTATCACTCCCAGTGTTGACATCGAGGGTGCTGCGCTCTACGTCGAAGTGATAGTAATCGGCACGCAGTCCAACACTTGTGCGCCATTGTTCGTTCCACTCGGTGTTCAGATCGTAGTACGCACCCACGCTCGTTTGAGAAACGGTGTCTTGACGTACGGTGCTCAGGCGCTGGCGTTCGCTGGTACGAAACAGTCCCACTTCGTCAATGTCATCGTGACGGATCATCAACCCGACGCTTTGACTATGCCGACCTTTCCGTGGGAATTCCCAAACCAGATCGCCGCCAAAAACCTGCCGATCATCGACCTGCTCAAACTGATCGCCATTGACCGGATCGTCCAGGAAATACGTGAAATTCGAAAACAAGTCCAACTCGTAGTCGATCCAGTAACCTCGGGCACGCAAACTGCCGTTAGCGAAATCTTGATGCCAGCTACCCGACAAACTAAAGCGTGAGGTGTCACCCCCCACGGTGTCGTCAATGGTGCCAAACTCATCAACCAGTCCGCTTTGCACGGCGCGCTGTGGGACCTGATCGGCCGAATCCCACTCGGCGTCGTAAGCCATGAACATGACGTTCCACTCATTCGAATCCGTTTTGCGGTGGTAGCGTGCCAGTCCGGTGTAGCGTTTCAGATCTTCCTCAACACCTACCCACGGTCCATCAAAGAAATGCGACTGGCCGCCGATGAGCAAGTCGCCACCACCGACTTCTAGGCTGTTTGCGCCGAACAGTCGGGTATAACCGTTTTCACCGACACCGAGTTTAATCATACCGTCGTCGAGGCGATTGAAGGTGGACATGTAAGCAGCGCCGGCCGATGAGAAATCGGAAACTTCGGCGTAATACGGGCCCTTGCGATACTCAACGGTTCGAATGAGCTCCGGCATAATGAAGTTGAGATCGGTATAACCTTGACCATGTCCGTGGGTTGGCTTGTTGACGGGCATACCGTCAACCCACGTGGCAAAGTCGGTGCCGTGGTCAAGATTAAAGCCACGAAGGAACATCTGATTAGATTTTCCACTGCCACTGTGCTGTGTCACGATTAGGCCGGGCACCACCTCCAAAATCTCGCCGGTTCGTAGCCGCGGGCGCGAGTCGATCTCGACTTGCCCGACCAGGCCTTCCGACGCGGAAACCGCCGCTCCGGTCGGGTTTTGCCATCGGCCCGCTTTAATGATGATCTCATCGAGAACATCTTCGTTTTCGTGCGCCACAGCCGGCACGCCCACGGCACTGGTTACGAGCACGCACACTGCTGCATAAAGAGATTGCTTAAATGAATAAGAAGGCACGTTATACTCCGATACTCTTATTTTGTAACAATGTAACGAAAACTATCAGCCGATATGTAAATCGCATGTGAATTCTTGCCGCTCTTGCCCAATCTTTGCGGCGACAGGCGCCACGTGCCCCGACACGCGGATGGCCTGGCAGTGCACTTTGGTCTTCCATTACACCGCCAACATCGCCGAATTGATGTGATTCCGCTCACATCGCCGCCATGGCCTGTTGAACTTGAGGACGCGGACGCGATTCCAAGAACACCCGCTTTGACATGATTTAGCCTCTGCTGTCGGTGGGCATTATGTTGAGCAAACGGGAGACTCGAGACGGTACCCAGGGTCTCCGCGCTGGCGACCGTAGGGCGACGGGCATGACAGTGGACCGCGCGGCCACAGACAATGACGACGAGGCGCTTGAGCGCGGGCACCACCGTGATAATGAAAAGCGCAATACCGAATTCGCGCATCACCGCATCGATGGACAAACCCTTAAACACGAGTGTCGTCACGTCAATGCAGGGCTTGCCAGTGAGCACCCATCTCACTCGTTGTTGGGTCGTTCGATTCGTTCCGACGATCCGTTGCAACGAATAGTGGCTGATCCCGTTGGACTTATCACACGTTTTATTAGACTCGGCGTTACCCCGCTCAGACGATTCAGGTGACCAGCGCTGCCCTCGCTTTAGGGTATAAATTCGATCACGAACGACATACCATAATATTCATCCATCGCGCCTTATATAATCGGTTGCATGCGCGTATTTTTGATTCGCGAGACGCCCAAGTGCAGTGGGCTGACATCCACGTCAATCGTATCGATAAGCGCGTGCTTGGAAACACCGAAAAATCAATTAATCTAGTCAGGGACTTATGATTCACGAACACACTCGCTTCGACGCCATCACTCGACAGTACAGCTGGCTCCGCGAAAAAGGCCATTCTCACGTCGCCGCCATTACCCAGTTAAGCGAAAAGGGCGACTCGGAAACGCTGGCCATTTTGTCAAAAATTGAGACCATTGTTCGCAGCGAGTCATCGACCGACGAGTTCCTCGCATTGCAACTAGGCGACCTCACCCAGGTGCTTGACGCCAGTCCAGCAGCATCGGGCGATCGAGCAGCGGGCTACTTAGCCGCCCGCTCGCTGATCAGCGATCTTGATCGCATCGGCGCGACACTACGCACGCTCCTACTGCCCCGGTTCGCTTATCTAGGCCTTGTTTGCTTTGTCGCATTGATCGTCAGCACAATTTTTGCTTCGAGCGTTCTGCCCAATCTTCAGATTGTTTATCAGCGGTCGCCCGTTGACATTCCCGACAGCGTGATAAGCGCCATGGGGATGACGGGCTACCCGCTGATCTCGTTGCTATTGCTTGCACTTGTTGCCGGTTTGTACGGCGTGCTCCATCAAAGCACATACTCGTTGTCGACACTGCGCGATTTCGGCCGCCCGTTTCACCGAACACCAGGGCTTTCGCGAATCAACTCAGCCCTCGCGCGTATTGTGGGTGTCGGCATGATGCGAATAGGTTCACGAACCGGACTCGAACTGGAGGACTCCTATGAGCTAATGCGCCAGCGTATCAACTGGGACGACGATGACTTTAAAGACGCTCTCGACGTCGCTTGGCAAACCGATGTCATCGAAAACGAAATCGCCTATCAGCGACGTAGCGCTGAAGAAGCGCTCGATTCTGCCGTGCAGTTTTTCGTTCGTGTGGTATCCACCATACTCACCTTTTCAATTTTGATCATGATTGGTGCGATGGTCATCGACTATTATATCCCTATCTTGTATATCGGCAGATCGCTCAGCTAGGCAAATAAGGAGTTCGACATGAAGAACAAAGGCTTTTCCCTCATAGAATTGATGGTTGTCGTTGCCATTTTGGGCATTCTGTCCAGTTACGTTTTGCCCGAACTCTCCGGTCGAATCGTCTCAAAACAGGTGGGCGAAGGCATCGGATTAAGCACTGCGTATCAGGAGACAATCGTCGACTATTACAAAACAAACGGTCGATTTCCGCCCGACAACTCGGCGCTTGGTATCCCGCCGCCAGACAAAATCATTGGCAACTACACGACCAAGCTCGCGATTGAAAACGGTGCCATTCACATTACGTTTGGCAACCACGTCCACAAAGCACTTGCGAGTAAGGTGTTGTCGCTGCGACCCTTGACGGTCCCAAGCAGCCCGAAAAGCCCGATCAGTTGGACGTGCGGCTATCGCGAGGCGCCGAATGGCATGCAACCCAATGGCGAGAACAAAACGAACACCATTCGACATATGACACCTCTGCACTGTCTGTAGTGGCGGTGCAGCAATCGCGGACTTGTCCTAGGCTCACTCTAGGCGCAGAACGCGGTGTAATGATCTGAGTACTCATGTCGCGTTACGATCTCGTTTGGTCACCAACATCTGGTCACCAACATCGATACGGCTTGGAAAAGACCATCAGGCGTGTGATGTCACCACCTTGGTGCCTGACAGGATATCGTGCCAGCAACGCTTATTCTGACTAAAGAAAATGGACAGACACTCACAGGGAATCAATCGGCAGACCGTGCGAATGATGCTCTGACGCCAATCAATCGACCCACCCTGTTCATTGACCACGCGAGTACCACTCATCATTTTTCCGACTGTTACGCCAAAGCGACGTTCGCAAACAGCGTAATAAAGCAGCAAGTTCAAACCGAATAACCACTCGAATGGCACAATATCGAGCACTTCGAAATACGTATAGTGCGGCAGCTCCATCCACAGCACGACCATCACAATAAAGACGAACGCGGAACTGGCAATAAGAACGAAGACCACGTCGACCAAAAAGTTGGTCAGTCGGCACCAGAGTCCAGCATCGAGCATCAATCGGTATCGATCAGCGACAGGACTCTGGGTTGCGGCGTAGGGATTCTGCATGGGCATTCTCACTCGCCAATCAACCGTCGCATGGCGGCAGAGAAAGGCGTACTGATGGTTTACGCGCGCCTAAGCGGATCATTGATATCAACCACCAGCAACGAACTAAAAGTCACGAGCGCATCGCCACGAATCGGCGGTCAATCCGTCGAATCTGCCTGTCTATCGGCCCAAAATGAGGCGTTCTTGATGCCCAGTCGCTCAGGGTCGAACGTGTACTGACTCACGCCGGCACGCCGCTGTTGTTCGTAATCCTGGAGCGCCTTAACGGCCGGTCGACTCAGCGCAAACAGAATGAGAATGGCAACCACGTTGAGCCACGCCATCAGTCCAACACCCAGGTCGCCCAACGCCCAGGCCAAATCGGCGGTGCGCACCGTTCCGTAGAACACTGCGCCGATGAGTACGATTTTGAGCACCAGTAACTCACCCGGAATTTTGAGTGTACGGCGAATATAGGCCACATTGGTTTCGGCGATATAGTAATAGGCCAATAAGGTAGTGAACGCAAAGAAGAACAACGCGACGGCAATAAATGGTTTGCCAAAGCCTGCGAACATGCTGTCAACAGCAAACTGCGTAAACGCCGGACTGCTTGCTGCCAAACCGGCCGATAGGTTTTGCACTAAAAACCCACCTTCGGGGTTATGCACGTTGTAGGCGCCGGTAATGAGAATCATCAGCGCAGTTGCGGTACAGACGAGCAAGGTATCGATATACACCGAAAAGGCCTGAACGAGGCCCTGTTGCGCCGGATGCGCCACTTCCGATGCCGCCGCGGCGTGTGGTCCCGTGCCCTGCCCGGCCTCATTCGAATACACACCGCGTTTCACGCCCCAACCGATGGCGGCCCCAAGACCCGCCATCGGTGTAAACGCATCGCCGACAATCATACCAAGAATGGCCGGCACCTGACTGACGTTCAGCGCCACAATAATGATCGCCGTTACAATATAGGCCAGCGCCATAAAGGGCACCACGTATTGTGTGACCGTGGCAATTCGCTTAACGCCGCCAAAGATAATAATGCCCAACAACGCACAAATAACGCCGCCCGTAACGACTTTGATAACGCTGAATTCACCCGCAAACGTATTCATGGTTTGCCCCGACCCAAACGCAACATCCATCGCATTGCCGATCGCATTAGACTGCACGCCGGGCAACAACACGCCGCACGAAAAGATGGTCACGATGGCGAAAATCCACGCGTACCACTTTTGGCCCATTGCTTTTTCAATGTAGTAGGCTGGACCGCCACGATACTGCCCGTCATCTTCTTCTTTATAGATTTGACCCAAGGTCGATTCGATATAGGCCGTGGCGGCACCTAAAAACGCCACCACCCACATCCAAAAAACCGCCCCAGGCCCGCCAAAGCCGATCGCCGCCGCGACACCGGCAATGTTGCCTGTGCCTACTCGTCCTGACAGAGATACCGCCAGGGCTTGAAATGATGAAATACCGGTATCCGAACTCTTGCTGTGAAACAGGAGGCGAATCATTTCGCCGAACAATCTCACCTGCACGAAACGCGTGATGACCGAAAAAAACAAACCTGCGCCAAGCAGCAGGTAGACGAGGGCTGGACTCCAGACGAGGCTGCTTAATGTATCGATGATCGACTCCCCAATTACGTAGGACGGGCGACGGGCCCACCGCTCTAAAGTAAGGCGTCTGATTATACGGAAATTTTTTCTTGAGGCTGAACGACAACGTTTTACGAAGCCCATCACTGCGCCATACCGTCACCGGACCACGCTGATACTCAATCTTTTTACGCCAGCATGAGGCTATCCGAATCCCTTTGTCGCTCGTTTGGATAGAGCACAGCAATTTTCAGTGCGAGGAAGGAAGCGATCTCACCATAAATAGTTGATTTTCATCGAGATCGCTCCAAATGACCAGGGAACCATGAGGGCAAAACAATGACACACACGCAACGACACTCTATTGGCCTGCTGGCCATATTGACCGCCTTAGGGGGCTGGTCAACGGCAGCGATAGCCGAAACGGTCATCGGCGAAGATGGGCTCACCTATCAAGTCGAATCGACTCAACCAAAACAAGGGCTGGACAAAATTGCGCCGAGCCTGCGCCTTGCGGGCGACAATGACACAATCGATGTGATCATTTACATGGCACGCCCCGCACCGGAAGCAGGCAAACCTGATCCGGTTGAACAAACCAAAGCTCAGCACCGCGCCATTATCGACAGCATCGGTGAACAGATGCGCAGCATCCGACGCGCGGATTGGCCAAGCAAATCACTGACCGAAGATGAAGAAAAAGAATACATGCGGTCAATTGCAAACAAGCCGATGGCCGCCGCCAAGCAAGCGCAGCTCGACACGCTCAAGCGCCAACTCGACGAAGCCCGTACCGTCATGCACAAAGCGGTGAGTGATGCGATCGTGGCCGCCGGCAGTAGCGAACGCGCCGCGATGCGCAACAATATCCAAAGCGCGGGCGGCACCGTGACATCGGAAGTGCCACTCGTACACGCGTTGGGCGCTTCGATTAAAGCAAGCATGCTGCAGTCGTTAGCGTTCGATAACCGGGTGATTGAAATTCTGCCCAACCGACCTGCCGATTATGAGCTAGAGGTCAGCACGGCGGCTGTGGGTTTCCCGACCTACCACAATGCGGGTATCGATGGCAGCGGTGTGTTTGATGTCGGCATTATCGACACCGGTGTTCAGGAGAATCACCCGAACCTGTCACCAGCCGAAGGTTTTTTTACGAATGCCGCATCGCCTACCGATACCGATCAGGAAGTTGGACACGGCACACACGTCACTGGCATCGTTGCCAGCAATCACTCAACGATTGAAGGCGGCGTACCCAATGTGGGCGCCATCATCTGGGAGATCGCAGGCAGTCAAGCGACGACCATGAGCCGGATGCATAACCTCGCGTCGGATTTTGCGCAGTCTCCGGAAGCGGTTAACCACAGTCTTGGCTACGGTATTGCCAACGACGTCGATTACAACGCCAATGACAGCTTTTACGACGCCTATGTCGAAAACTTCAACATTATGGTCACCAAATCGACGGGTAACCGTGGTTGGACGACCACGGATCCAGGCGATCCGAACATCACCATTACGCATCCCGCCACCGCCTACAACCTGTTAGCGGTCGCAAACATGAACGATCGCGGCACAGTCGGGCGATCGGATGACATACGCAGCACCTCGTCAAGTGTTGGTCCAACGGTTGCAGGGCGACGAAAGCCGGATATTTCCGCGCCGGGTACGAGCATTAATTCGACCAACTTCTATTGGCCTGGCTCCGGCTCACTGCCCTACAACGGCTGCAATGGACCGTCGGAACCTGGCACAGATAACATTGACGACTTTTGTATGTTGTCGGGCACCAGTATGGCCGCACCCCATGTGGCGGCAGGCATTTTGCTTATGGAAGATGCGGGCAACACGCTGCCACGGTCTCAAAAAGCCGTGATGCTGAACACCGCTGATGCGTGGACCAGTAACGACACGTCAACCACTTCCGACGATGGTCAGGTGTCTTCAGCAAGCTGTAGTGGAACCAATTGCGATACGTTGTGGGACAAAGCCTATGGCTGGGGATACATGGATTTGGCTGAGGCGCATTTCAATAACAATGACTACTTCAACGGCAGCGTATTCCCACGCAATGACAATGCGACGGAAGACGACTACCGCCTCTACAAAGGCACCATGTTTACCAACGAAAAAGCCACTCTTACGTGGCATAAGCGTGCAGACACGTATGTGGACGGCGGCCCGTCGACGGGTCAACGATCAATCGGTGACCTGAACCTTCGACTGTACTCAAACACGACTGGCGCGCGACTTGATAATGACCTCACGCCAAACGACAACGTGCATCAGGTCGTTGCGCCATCCTCCGGCGAGGCAGTGATCAAGGTGTATTCATGGAGTACAAGCTTTGATGGCACCGGCGCGATCCCGTTTACGCTCGCGACCGAAGAGAACTTCCAGTCGGTGAATCCGCCGAGCTTTGATGCCAGCCCACTGATTCCGGTTGTTGGGCCCTTCCAAACGTTTGAAGTCGGCACGATTGTCGCCAACAACGGCACGACCGGTGCACACTCAACCAATGTGGCCATCGGCAACCTGGCCGGTGTCACCGGTGACAACTCCAGCACCAATGTCGGTACGATCGCTGAGGGCAGTACAGAAACCGCCTACTTCGATTTGACGACCAATGGCTTGAGTTCCGGTAGCTACTTTATTCCAGTCACCGTTACGAGCAACAGCTACGATGAAACGTACACCAACTCAATACCGGACGGCGTGCAGTTTATTGTTGAAACCAACGCGCCAACCAGTGATTGCACACTAACGACCAGCAACACCAACGAGACGACGATCGAAGTATCGTGGACTGCATCTGACGGGTTCTTAGGTACCGGTGTCGACATCGCGCAGCTTTACGTTCGAACACCCGGAAGTGGCGTATATCAGTATACCGGTATGGTTCAGAACGGTCTGTCCGGCTCCTTTAACTACGTCACCGGCGATGGCGACGGCATTTACTTCTTCGCGATCCGTGCTCGGGATAACGGCGGTAACTGGGAGAGCTTCCCGGTTAGCAACGACTGCTTCACGTTCCGTGACACGGTGCGACCCGAATCGGTTGTCAGCACACCCACCTTCGTAGCTGGCGGCACCATTCCGATGACATTCGCGGTATCGGATGTGTCCCCCTCGAGTGGGCTTGAGTTCGTCGACTTTTGGTACTACAAGGAGCCAGCCGGTCCTTGGACGTATACCGGCGAGTTCTCGACTAACAACAACGGAGTGATCAACTGGCTGCCACCTGGCCCAGGCGTGTACCACTTTAACTCGCGCGCCAAAGACCGAGCGCAAAACCTTGAACTGGGCACCTTCTCTCCACCACCGGGTGACACGGCCACCAACTACGGCGGCATAGACAGCGATGGCGACGGCGTCCTCGACCTGGCCGACAACTGCACGGTACACCCAAACCCCGCGCAGCGTGACACGAATGGGGATGGATACGGCAACGTGTGCGACCCAGACCTAAACAATGACGGCGTGGTGAACTTCGTCGACATTCAAATCTGGACCGAAGTGTTCAATGAAGCCTGTGGGGACGTCGACGAAGACCTCAATGGCGATGGTGTGTGCAACTTCATCGACTACCAGGTGTTCCCAGCGTTCTTCTTACAGCCACCAGGACCGAGTGGTGTAGCGCCCTAACGTTCGACGCTTGAGAGCAAAAAAAACCCCGCTCCGGCGGGGTTTTTTTTAGTTGCTGTAACTGTTCTATAAAACGGCTCACTCCGATCGACCGAGAAATCGTCGAATCGACTTGAACTGAGATTTGTCAATTGTGAAACCTAGCGTCACTTCCTCGTTTCGCTTACCCGACGCGAAGCGCTCAAAGCGAATCTTCTTGCTCAACGTCAACGAACCAAATTCGAGTTTTTTCTCATTGCCATAGGAAAATTTCAGTGGGTATTGCAGACCCAGCTCCCATTCAAATTCATTCTCTGTTTCGTTTTCAACCTCACCTTCAGCGATATTCTCAGTGCGCGTTCTACCGATGCCCAAACCGATTACAGGCTTTGCCGGCCACTTACTATTTTCCAACGTGACCCTGAGCGGCTGGAAGGTCCACCGCTCCACTTTGTTCGCACCATTTTGGATAAAGACATTCTCCTTGCCATAAGAGAGTTTTGAGCTCGTCCGATAGGGTACGCCAACGAGTGTATCCGCGCCCCAGCTATACTCTATGCTTCCCCCAATTTTCTCAGTTTCTTTTTGCAGTTCGTCTTTCATACCGTAATTGAGGCCAAAGCCAAACCCCAACGTGCGCGGCACCATGGGGATCTGATGGCGTATGTTACTAACCGCATCCACTGTCACACCCCCCTCAAATAGTTTTGCCGTTTTGGCATAGGCTCTGCCATACACGCGCTGGAGCTCGGCCTCGCTGACCTGAGGGGCCACCTTGTCTTGCACGTACTGCTGGGCCTCTTTACCCATGATCTTCGCGTCATGATTCTTGTCGTATTTACCGAGAATGGCATCGTTCACATATCGCACGAGCGCCTCAGTCTCTTTGCCTGGCGTGATGAGCCCGTCGTCTTTTTCAAGCTTTGAAATGCACTCAAGCGCCTGCTTCTCTAATTTTTCGGAACTGAGCGACTCCTCGGCATGGTCGGGACAGTGCAGCGAGACCGCTGCGACCAAGCCAGGTATTACATGTAGTGTCATTGCACTCTCCCTCTAGCCTTTCGATCACATTGCACACCCGCGCCGAAATCAGCGACGTCATCACCACTTAGCTTTTAACGTTAAACGGGGCAAAACAGTGTGCGCGTCACGCGGGGCATTCAAAGGACAGTGTCGCGAGACAGAAAAACATCTCAGTTAGGAACACGGTGAGTGTGCAGCGCACTTTGCACTGAGCTGAATCAAGAGACTGAGCGACCGATCCTTAGGCATCGATTGACTGGCAGCTGTGTGCCACCACTGAGAGTGACGGTGACTAATTAGGAAACAAAACAGACAAGGCGCACCGACAACCACCCTTGCATGCTAAGCTTAGTGGCCTTCACGAAACGGTTACTCACGAAGCCGCCGGCACGTACATTACAGACAATTTTTCTGGGCATAGGAAACGTAAGACGATGAATGACAAGAACGATCAAATAGTCGATAGCCGCAATCCCTACTCAGCTCCTGAGGCCGAGCTTCGTGATGTGCCGGAAATGGCCGCAACAATCGATTTGACTGGTCTTGCACCCTTTCGTTCGATACTGATCCGACCGCGCCAAACCATACGTGAGATTATTGCCAGGGATCCTGAGTTACACGTTTACCTTATCGCTGCACTCTCGGGTATTGCGAACTTTCTCGATCGAGCATCCATGCGCAATGCGGGCGACGAATTACCGCTTTGGGGCATACTCCTCACCGCCTTTCTTTTCGGTCCGGTTAGTGGGCTGTTAGGACTCTGGGTTAGCTATCATCTCATTCACTTTACCGGCAAGTGGATTGGTGGCGCTGGCAGTCGTGAAGACATACGAACGGCCTTCGCTTGGGCATCTGTACCGAGCATCCTGTCGCTAACTGTTTGGTTCCTCATGATAGCGATTGTTGGGCACGATATGTTCACCGAAGCCACTCCGACGATTGACGCTCGACTGGACATCGCGATTTTCGTCATTGTCGCGTCTCTCGCTACAGTTGTTTTCGGCATTTGGTGGCTTGTGCTGCTCAGCAATACAATTGCCGAAGCTCAAGGCTTTCATTCGGCATGGAAGGGTTTGGGCAACCTCATCCTAACCGGCCTAGTGATATTGGTCGTTGTCGTCTGTATTGCCCTGCTGTTTGGCGTCTTCTACTCCTTTGGCCAATAGATCAAACGAGAAGAATGGGTCGTCGTGGCATGGTGGTTTGAACTGTCTCTTATTTACCGGCTGTTGAGCAGATAGCTGTTCGTCGCGTTGTCGTTGCAGCGAAAGAGCGCGTTCCGGGCCCGGTGACATAAAGCGCCGACGGCTTCCTTTGGTGGTGAAACACACAAAAAGCAGTACGCGTCAGCGAATTGACTCAATACGCCGGCGTCGCTGAACGCTTGCGGTAGCGGATCACCGAATCGGATGACACCAATTAACCAATCGTCTTATATTTACGCGGGCTCAATATCGCCCTTGGATTAACACAGTTATCAACGGTATCGAACGATACTGCTCGTGCAACAAAAGCACGCTTCAATAGTCGAGCGTCAACAATAAGCGAGCTTGACCGATGGGAACCGCTGGCGACCGATGGACAAGCCCGGCGTTTTCATTACCGGCCCAGGTTTCGCCTTTAAAAAGCGCGACGTCGCCGCATTCAAGACGATGAATATCAGATGAATGTGTATACAAACCCGTTTTATGATCCGGCAGACCGCCACTGCCGGGTCCCAGTTTCGTTCTGTCGACCGATTCATGTGCAAGCCATTCGGTACAGACGCCGTGATACGTGGTGACAAGTCGACACGGCAGATGATCTGCGTGGAAGCGAGGGCACATCGCATGATTCACGGTTGCCAGTTGCAGCCGAGTCTTTTTCAGCTCAAACAACGCGCAGAAAAGATCAACCAAAGCGACAACACTGGTCGTAATGCGATCCGCCTCTTGCCCGCCGAAAATTGGACTGATAGAGGAAGTGGCGTTTGCACGCTCAACGACCATCGACAGGCTCAAACCAGGGTTGGCAACCACAAACCGCGCACATTCTTGCTGCAGTCGATCGCTCAGTTTGCGTTTCCATACGACGATGTTGGTGCTCGATTGAAACACCTCGGATAGAATTTCTGGCCGGTTGCCAATGATCGGCTGCCGAATCTTATGATGAACGGCCTGATTACCCACAGTAGTGTGCCAAAGCGCCGGTTTCATGCCCTTACCTAACCGATTTCCCAGGCAGGGAACGGATCTTCAAACGACATCCAATGCTCCACGCCCCGCAGTACATCCTCTTCAGAAAGCAAGCAGTTATCCAGCGCAGAAATAACGGCCTCCTCATCAAGATTCTGGCCAATGAACACCAATTCTTGGCGCATGTCGCCGAACGGCTCTACCCATTTGGACTGAATAAACGCGAGTGATTCTTCGTCTGTGGGCCAATTGCTTTTCGGCACTGCTCGCCAAAAATACCCACCAAATCCATACCGCGCGATGCCGCCGGCCTGACTCCAGTGCCCAGCAAATTGAGGTCGTGTCGCCAGCCAAAAGTAGCCCTTGGAGCGAATAAGTTTGCCGTAGTTCTCAGTGCCACGAAGAAAGTCAAAGAATTTTTTCGGATAGAAGGGCCGGTGAGCTCGGTAACTGAAGCTGCTGATACCGTATTCTTCCGTTTCCGGTACATGCTCGCCCCGAATTTCTTTCAGCCAGCCTGGCGCCTGTTGGGCTCTCTCAAAGTCAAACAAGCCCGTGCTCAGAACGGCATCCAAACTCACTTCACCGTGTGCGATCGGAACGATTTTGGCGTGTGTGTTGAGGGATCTGAGGATGGCCATTAACCGTTCGACATCCGACTCCTTCGCCATATCGGTTTTGCTCACCAAGATTACATCGGCAAACTCCACCTGATCCACCAGCAAATCCGACACGTTTCGTTCGTCATCTTCTCCCAACGATTCGCCTTTTTGCTGAAGTGTTTGGGCTTGCGCATAGTCTTGCAAAAAGTTCACCGCATCGACGACGGTCACCATCGTATCCAACTGTGCAACCTGCGACAGAGACAGTCCATCTTCATCGGCAAATGTAAAAGTCTCGGCCACGGGTAGCGGCTCCGAAATGCCCGTCGACTCAATCAGCAAATAATCAAATCGCCCGTCCTTCGCAAGCTTAGTCACCTCTTCCAATAAGTCTTCTCGCAGGGTGCAGCAAATGCACCCGTTACTCATTTCAACCAGCTTCTCTTCACTGCGGTTTAGCGAGACTTCCTGACTAACAATCGCGGAATCTATATTGATCTCGCTCGTCGGTCAGCCGGAGGTCAAGCTCGGCTTTCCGCCGGGCGCCGGCGGCACCCAGCGGCTGCCGCGCCTCGTCGGCGTCGAGAAGGCCGCCGAGCTGCCGCGCGGTGCGCAGCAGGTGGCTTCC
>JBCCHD010000020.1 GCA_039028935.1 Pseudomonadota bacterium
CGTGAATTTTGGGTGCAGCAACTGTCGCTCCAGGCGCAATATTTGGATGCCATTGCCGCGTCCGGACGTGGATCGGGCACACCGTTTGACTCGATTGACGACTGGAATGTGTCACTGAATGCCTCACTGCCGATCTACTCTGGCAATAGCCGTCGGTCCGCACTCAATCGCAGTCGAATTCAGGTTCGCCAACTTGCGCTCAGTGATGCGGCAACTCGCCAAGGCATTGAACAGTCGATCCGCGCCGCGATGCACGCCGCCCAGGCCTCGTATGTCAACATTGAGCTTTCAGAAATCGGCGCCGAGGCATCCCGCAAAAACCTGGAGCTTGTCTCCGAAGCGTATAAGCAAGGTACGCTGAGTATCTTGGATTTGCTGGATGCGCAAAATCAGAGCCTACAAGCCGACTTAAACGCCAGCAACGCTGTGCATGATTTCCTGCTCAACATCATGAGTTATCAACGTGCGACCAGCACCTTTGAGTTCTTGCTTGGCCCGACCGACAAGCGGGCAAGTCGTGATGAGTTTTTTCAGTATATTAAAGAACGCGAGGCCGACGATCGGCCCACATTGGGAGAGTCCCCATGATCCGCCTATTATTGGTTGCCGTCATCCTGTTGGTGCCCGCTTGTGGCGACGCGGTGCACGTTGAGGAGGAACCGGTCTTGCGACCGGTCCGCACGCTACTAATTGACCACAAGGACACCACACGCGAACGCGCCTTCACAGGATTGAGTCAGTCGACGCAAGAAACGCGTATCAGCTTTAAGGTTGGCGGCACAATCACCGAATTGCCGGTGCGCACCGGTTCGCAAATGACCGCCGGCGATGTCCTCGCGCGACTTAACCGCTCATCATTCGATTTGGAGGTTCAACAAGTCGAAGCCAGTCTTGCGCAAGCGCAGGCCAGTCAGCGCAACGCCAGTGCGAATTATGAACGCGTCAAGGGCTTATACGCTGGCAACAATGCATCGCGCAATGATCTAGACGCCGCGCGTGCGTCTGCCGAGTCGGCCGGGGCGCAGGTGCGTTCTATTCGAAAGACGCTTGAAATCGCGCAGTTGAATCGCTCTTACACGACACTGACGGTGCCCGGCGACTGCGTTGTGGCGGCACTCAATGTTGAGCTCAACGAGAACATTGGGGCTGGTGAGCCGGTGGCGCGCATGAATTGCGGCGCAGGAATACAGATCAACGTGGCGATTCCCGAGAGTCTGATCGCTTCGGTTTCCGAGGGCATGGCGTCAAGAGTCTCGTTCAACGCCATCTCCGACCGCCAATTTAGCGGCACGGTCACGGAGATCGGTGTGGCCAATACCGGCGGCTCCGCCACGTTCCCCGTAGTCGTGACCCTAGATGAAACCACGTCCGCGATCCGTTCGGGTATGGCGGCCGAGGCGGTCTTTCGATTTGAACAAGCCGGTGATGACACCATTGTCGTGCCGGCCGCCGCGGTGATCCAAGACGAGCGCGGCACGTTCGTTTATATCGCCGAACCCAATGGCGACGTGGCGACAATCCGGCGCCGGCCAGTCGTGACGGGCGAACTTGTTGAAGAGGGGATACAAATTGTGGAAGGACTCGCTATCGGCGAACAGGTGGTGACCGCAGGCGTATCGGTCATACGCGAAAACCTGCAAGTCCTCATCGCCGCCAGTCCGTGATTGATACCACATGTCGATAACCCGCGCCGCCATCCGTCAAAATCGTGTCACCGGTACGGTGGCTGTGCTGTTGATCATCTCCGGTATTTTCGCGTACGTCTCGCTGCCCAAAGCGCAGGACCCTGGCTTTATCGTGCGCACTGCGGTCATTACCACCCAACTACCCGGCGCAAGCCCCGAGCGTATGGAACAATTGGTCACGGACAAGATCGAGAAAAAAGCACAGGAGATGCCGCAGGTCGACACCATTACGTCGAGTACGCGTTCGGGTGTGTCGATTATCAACGTCAATTTCAAAGAGTCGTATAAAAACATGCGGCCTATTTTCGATGAACTACGCCGCAAAGTAGACGATGTGGTGGGTGAACTCCCGGACGACATTCAAGGACCGTTTGTCAACGACGAATTCGGCGATGTCTTTGGTAGTGTATTTGCTCTAACTGGTGAAGGCTTTACCAATGCCGAGCTGAAGGATGTAGCCGATGAGATTCGCAATCAGCTCTTAAAAGAGCCGGATATCGCGAAGGTGTCGATTCATGGCAGCCAATCCGAAGTGGTTTTTGTTGAGTACAACAATGAGCGCCTCACGGAACTTGGTCTCACGCCACAGTCGCTTTCGGGCGTGCTCGGCAACGTCAATATTCTTTCGACCGGCGGCAGCGTGGTGAGCGGTCGCGAACGCATCGTGCTGGAACCAACCGGAAACATTGAGTCGCTCGATGCGCTGCGTCGGACGGTGATTCAACTGCCGGGTGGCAACGTGGTGTATCTGGGCGACATTGTGTCGATCTACCGGGGATACGTCGATCCGCCCGAAAGCCTGACACGCGTAAATGGGCAACCGGCACTCGCCATTGCGGTATCGCTGCGCGATGGCGGCGACATACTCAAACTCGGCGAGCGGCTCAACAAACTGCTTCCTGATATTGAGAATCGGTATCCCTATGGCGTAGCGCTCGAGAAAATATGGTTTCAGGCCGACTTGGTCACCAAGAGCGTCGACGACTTTGCGTCGAATCTCCTCCAAGCGATCGCCATTGTAGTCGTGGTCATGATTGGTTTCTTAGGCGTGCGCACCGGTCTTGTCGTTGCTTTGCTAATACCGTCGACCATGATCATTACGTTTTTCATGATGCAGACGTTCGGCATCACGGTGAATCAGATCTCACTCGCTGCTTTGATCATCGCCCTCGGCTTGTTGGTCGACAATGCGATTGTGATGGTCGAATCGGTGTTGGTTAAACGAGAGAACGGCATGGGTGCGGTCGATGCAGCCGTACAGGCCGGTGCTGAACTCAAACTGCCTCTGTTGATTTCGTCTCTCACTACCGGCGCGGCGTTTATGCCTATCGGGCTCGCCGAGTCGGCAGTCGGCGAATACACTGCCGATATCTTCTATGTGGTCACCATTGCCTTGTTGGTGTCGTGGTTGCTCGCCATGACGTTGATTCCCATGCTGACCACCGTACTGTTGAACGTCAAAGCAAAACCCGACAGCGATCAACGAGACAATTCCTGGCTCTATCGCTATTACCGGCGCTTACTTCACGCCATTTTGCGGCAACGACTGCTGTTTCTAGCGCTTGTTGTTGCCCTGTTTGTACTAGCCAATAAAGGATTGGGGCTGGTACCCGCGCAATTTATTGCGCCGTCAGAAGACCCGGTGTTTTCTGGCAAGCTGGAGCTACCA
Source organism: Pseudomonadota bacterium (assembly GCA_039028935.1). Taxonomy (NCBI): domain Bacteria; kingdom Pseudomonadati; phylum Pseudomonadota; species Pseudomonadota bacterium. Next base: position 3,355 of record JBCCHD010000020.1, read on the forward strand.
CTGGGCACCACGATTGAAACCAGTGAAGAAATTATCGCGGCCGTCGATCAATTTGTGCTCGACCGTTTCGTCAATATAAGCGAACCGAAGGTGTCAAGCTGGATGACCTTTGTTGGCGAAGGCGGTCCCCGCTTCACGTTGGGTCTTGATCCACCCAATCGCAATCCGGCGAATTCCTTTATGATTGCCAACACGACGACGGGCGAAGCAGTGCCGGATGTTATTGCGGGCATTCAGCAGTTTTTGTTCGAGCAGTACCCCGACATGAGTAATCAATTGTCGCGACTTGAAAACGGTCCACCCGTTGGTTATCCCATTCAGATTCGCCTGTCGGGACGGGACGTGGCCGAGCTGTACACTCTGGCCAGCACGGTTACCGAGCAGCTGTATGGCTATCCCGGCGTGCTCTCCGTAAAAAACACATGGGGACTGCAGACTAAGAAACTCATCGTGGCGGTTGATCAGGAACGAGCATTGCGCGCGGGCGTCACCAGTGCGGATGTCGCTTTTTCGCTTCGAGCCGGCTTAACCGGTATTGATCTGACGCAATATCGTGAGGGCGATCAATTGATTCCCGTCACGCTGCGCACGGTCGCGGGCGACCGTAACGACATTTCCAAACTCGATGGTTTGAGTGTGTATTCAACCTCCTCCGGGCGGCCTGTACCGCTCAAGCAGGTGGCAGACATCGAGCTGACGTTTGAACCCGGCATCATCGAACGCCGTGATCGCGAACGGACACTGACACTCAAAGCGCAGTTGGTGGATGGCGTCACCGCCAGTCAGATCAATCAGTCGCTTGTGCCGTGGTTGGCTACCGCACGTGAACAATGGCTACCTGGTTATGAGTATGAAATAGGTGGCGAATCGGAAAGTTCCGATGACGCGAACGCCTCCATCGCCGCCAAACTGCCGCTCGCGGTGATGGTGATCGTGCTGCTGCTGGTTATCCAGTTCAATTCCATTAGACGGCCGATTATTATTTTGACAACGATTCCTTTAGGACTGATCGGCGTCACAATTGGGTTACTGGTTGCACGCTCCTCGATGGGCTTTTTTACTATTCTCGGCATCATCGCCCTATCGGGCATTATCATCAACAACGCCATTGTGTTGATCGATCGAATCAAGATCGAGATCAATGAATTAGGCAAACGACCCGGTGATGCGATTGTCGATGCCTGCCTGCAGCGCTTGCGTCCGATCATGCTCACTACCGCCACCACCGTACTGGGCATGATGCCTTTATGGTGGGGTGGCACGGCGATGTTTGAACCAATGGCCGTCACCATCATTTTCGGTTTATTGTTCGCTACCACGCTAACGCTACTGGTCGTGCCCGTGCTCTATTCCGTCTTATTCCGAGTGGTTCCGACTCAGTAAGGCGGCGCCCACTCGATCTGTGACCATGGCATCCCAATCGATTCTTATCGCTGGCGCCGGCATCGGCGGGCTTACGTTGGCAACCGCGCTCGCCAAAGCGGGTCGGAACGTGGTCGTTCTAGAACAGGCGTCGACGCTCGATGACGTGGGCGCTGGCATTCAGATTGGGCCGAACGCCATGCACGTTCTGGGACAGCTGGGGGTGACATCGGCACTACTGACGCATGCGTTTAAACCGGCCTTCGCCACCCTTCGTGACTATCAAGATGGCCGCATCCTTATACGCACGCCGCTTAACCCCACCTACGAAGGCCGGTTTGGTGCACCGTATGTGCATTGTCATCGGGCCGACCTTATGCGCGATCTGTACACACGCGCATGTGCCCAGGGAGTGGATGTGCATTTTGACACTGGGGTTTCACGAGTCTTGGTGGAGGCCGATGGTGTCCAGGTCGAGACGAACGGTCGATCGTTTAATGGCGATCTGCTGGTGGGCGCTGACGGCATTCACTCGATTGTGCGACGGCAGATGATTACCACCCGACCCGCGCGCTTCACGGGACAAACCGCGTGGCGCGGACTGGTCGATGCGAATCGTTTTCCGGCGGGTCTGATCGAACCCGATGCGACGGTATGGCTTGGCCCGCAGCGCCATGTCGTGGCGTACTACGTTCGAGGCGGCACCTGGATCAATTTCGTCGCGGTCACTGAACAAGCGACGTGGCTAGACGAAGATTGGCAACGCCAAGGGGAAGCCGCGGCATTGTTGGACTATTTTGAAGATTGGCATCCCGCGGTTAGCACCCTTCTCACTCATTGCGAGGCGGTTTACCAATGGGGTTTGTTTGAACACGCCTTGCCGGACAGATGGTCGGCTGACCGCGTTGTTCTGTTAGGTGACGCCTGTCATGCCATGCTGCCTTTTATGGCACAAGGCGCGGCGATGGCGATAGAAGACGCGTGGGTGCTCGCCAGCCTGCTCACCAATCGATCCACTTCGCGGACAGCCTTCGAGCTGTACGAACGTCATCGCCGGCCGCGTCTGCGCTATGTCATGCAACAATCTCGACAAAACGCGCGTCGTTTTCATCTCGGCCACCCACTTGCTGTGGGGGCACGCAATGCCGCGTTCGCACTCGCCTCGCGCGTGCCGGCGTTAGCGGCAATGACGCTGGATCGACTCTACGGCGTCAATGTGACGATGGACCACCCGCTAGGTAGTTAACGGCCACGTGGTAGCGGCAGGTGGGTTTACGTACCGATAAACGCGGCTTCGCTCATATCCAGGCATGTTCGATCCAGCGAACCCACCAGCGCAAACTGCGCTGATGCGCGCGGCAGCTCGTAGCGAAAAAAGTAGCGGCACGCGGCAACCTTGCCCTCATAAAACGCGGTGTCAACCGCCTGGTGGGAGGCGTCCGCCGCGACCAGACCCTGTCGCAGCCACATCCACGCGACGACCACATGCCCAAGCGCATCCAAAAATAGAGTAGCGTTGGCGAGTCCGGCCTCCGCGTCATCACTGTCCACGACGTTTCGAATACACGTCTGAGCCGCAACAAAGACTCGCTCGAGCTCGCGTCCCTCCTCTACCAGAGGCGATTCGACCGACTGCGCGATGGCGGATTGCATTTCTGACTTGAGCATGGCGACGGCTGCGCCATCAAACAGTCTGACCTTTCGACCTAGCACATCGAGGCCATGAATGGCGTGTGCTCCTTCGTGAATCGGATTGAGTCGATTATCCCGATAAAAACGCTCCACCGGATATTCCCGCGTATAACCATAGCCGCCCAATATTTGAATGGCATGCTTGTTGGCTTCCAAACAAAACTCAGAGGGCCACGATTTCGCAATGGGTGTGAGCAAATCAAGTAACAGGGCCAATTGCTGTTGCTCGTCTTTTCGTGCGCTAATTTTTTGTCGGTCAATGAGGGAAGCGCAGTAATACAACAGCGCCTGCGCGCCTTCAATGTACGCCTTTTGAGCAAGCAACAAGCGCTTGACATCGGCATGACGCACCAGGCGCACCTGCGGTGACTGTGGATCTTTGTTGCCCGGCAAACGCCCCTGCCGGCGTTCTCGCGCGTAATCCAACGAGTAAAGATACCCAGCCAAGCCGCTCATCGCAGCGCCAAGTCCGACGCCAATTCGTGCCTCATTCATCATGTGGAACATGTTGGCCAGACCCTGGTTTTCGTCGCCAACCAAGAAGCCCTCACATTCCCCGGACTCCCCAAAATTAAGCAGACAGTTACTCGTGCCTCGGTAGCCCATCTTGTGATTGAGCCCTGCCGCCACCACGTGATTGAATTGGCCAAGCGTGCCGTCGTCGTTCACACGGATTTTGGGCACCAAAAAGAGCGAAATGCCGCGCACTCCTGGCGGAGCGTCTGGCACACGCGCGAGCACCATATGAATGATGTTCTCAGTTAAATCGTGGTCGCCGCCCGATATCCACATTTTTGAACCAGTCAGTCGATATCGGCCTTCACCGAGTGGTTCAGCGCGCGTACGGATGTCGGCCAGCGATGACCCGGCCTGTGTTTCACTGAGGCACATCGTTCCAAACCAACGGCCTTCGAGCAACGGAGCAAGAAATTTTTGCTTTAACGCTTCGCTACCACAGGTATTGAGCAAATTGGCATTGCCGGCCGTAAGAAATGGATAGCCAGAGAGCGCGGTGTTCGCGCACATGAAGATGCCGCTTATGATCTGATGCACAGTCCAAGGAAGCTGCATGCCTCCCACGTCTGAGTCAAAGCCAGCCGCCAAAAATCCCGCGTCCAGATACGCGCGAAGCGCCTCTTTCGCCTCGGGAACGACCGAAACCCGGTCATTGTGTAACGTCGGTTCGTTCTCGTCCATGAGGGCCGCAATGGGATGAAACGCTTGCTCTGCAATGGTCTGAGCTGCATCGAGCATGGCATTGATCGTGTCGCGGTCGTATTCGCTGTAGCGCTCGGCCGCAAAAAGACGGTCAGTCGATAAAAACTCGTAGAGATAGAAATCCAGATCGCGACGGTTGACGACAAATGACATACGTTCTTCCCATGCAAAGACCGCGAATATACCTCGATTGGTGGACCCGGGCGACCGTCATGGCTACGCGTTGCGTATGACTCGATGACACCGACGACGTCGACCCACAGCGACCAGAATCGCCAGCACAATCGCGCCAGTCGCACCACCACCGGAGGCGGCGTCGGTATTGGCCGCCGGTGGATCCGGTGCGGGTGTCAATGGTGCCATCGGTCTACTGGTGCTATCGGTCGGGTCGGTGCCTGCCTGGACCTCTGCTCCATCGGACGACCCGTCATTGTCGGTATCGGCCTTGAGCGGATCGCTGCCGTGTTGGCCTTCCTCGCCGTCCATCAAACCATCGCCATCCGTATCGGCAACCGTTGGATCCGTGCCCGCCGTGTATTCATCCAGGTGACTAAATCCATCCTGATCACCGTCATCGCTGCCATTTTGTGCCAACGAACCAAAGTAGTTGATCTCCCAACTGTCGGGCAATCGATCGCGATCGGAATCCGGATCCGGGTCGGGGTCAGGATCGGGGTCCGGATCGGATGCTTGTACGTTCACATTGCGAGAAACGGACACGCTGCCACCGTCGCCCGTGCAGGTTAACGTGTACGTCGCGGTGCTACTGGCCACTACTGTGTTGCTGCCACTTGGCGGGCGATTACCCGACCAAGCGCCCGATGCGACGCAGGCGGTGGCGTTTGAACTGCTCCACACGAGGCTGATGGTGTCGCCTTCGGCTACCGAGGTCGGTGCCGTCAACGTTAATTGTGGCGCGGGCGGCACCGAGGTCGCGGCATACTCAAAAGCACCGATATCGATGGCGGACCCAACAACACGGGCATTGCCGGCGAAATCTTCGCTACCTGCGGCAATATTGGCTCCCGCATCAATCAATGTCGACGTGGGCAACAAACGGAAATCCTGAAGTGCTGGATCGACAAAGTGATCGCTGGCCGCCGATCCGGCGATCACTCGCACGTAGTCGACGCTAATACCGGATAAGCCGCCGCGAACCACATTGTTGGCAAGATCGGCATTGTCTAAACCGTCTCCCCAAAGTGCGGTGGCGTTCTCGCAGAAAAGCGCATTGTTCGCTACCACGACATTGGGCGCGCTTCCAACGCGCAGGCGCGCACACACCGGATGACTGCCATACACCGTGTTGTTAACGATGGTCACGTTCCGAATACTGGGCGCAGGACTTTGTACGCGCAGATGAATACCGTTGACCGATGAATTGAGCACCACATTATTGCGGATGATGGCATCGGCGGTCACCAAAATGGCGTCACCGCAGTTATACACCAGATTATTCTCGACAATGTTCGGCTCAGCGCCATGACCGTACACGAAAATACATGGAAACTCGGTGCCAATATTGGTGTCGTGAATGACATTTCCACGCACGACATTGCCACCCGACCCGAACTTGATTTCGATGCCGTCATTGCCACCGCTGCTCGTTCCGCGAAGGTGATGAATGTAGTTATTTTCGATTAGGTGATTGGTGCCCGGCCCACCACCATTGTGCTGTCCGATATACATCCCTTCGCCTTCGGTATCACCTGACGCGAGGCCCGTATTGTAAATTTCATTACCCCGAATAATGTGAGCATCCGTTGCGCCGGAGTTCATGGTCAGCGCGTTATTGAGTGTGTCCGAAATAATATTGTCCTCAAAGGTAATATTATTGCTCGACATGAAGCGGACACCGGAACTGCCGTACTGAAAATGCATACCGCGAATCGTAAAATGCGACCCCGATAATTCAATATTGTTATTGCTCGAGCTACTCGATTGCGGGCGGGTGATGAGCGGTCTTGCGCCGTCGGCAGCGCGGATTAGAATAGGTTGATCGGGTGTACCGTTGATCGTTAGGCGTCTTGCGCAGGCCTGAGAGTAGACTCCATCGTTGAGAATCAACTCATCACCAGGCATGAGCGCATTGGCCATGTTCTCGAACTCTTCGCTACACGATTCCGTGTCTGAAGGTGGCGAGAGCGTATACACCTCCGCGCGGGTGGCGAGCGATGAGGTCGCGATGATCACAGCGGCCATAACCGCCGGGCTGAGCTTAAAGTACGACATCGATATTGCCTGGAAATCCACTAAATCATCACCAAAAGTCTACACAGCGCCCAACCGCGAAGTGTTAGCTGGTTCACACTTTGGCTGGCTGGCCGACGTCGTTGAGCCTACGTGGATTTCGACTTGACCAACTGTGTCGCCTACGCCTCAGTTTGGCGTTTGACGTAATGAGCCTGGCACGGACTCGCCGGCGTGTTCAGACTTCTGCGATTGCGAAATGGCGCGGTAGAGCCACAGTGCTACCTTTCGCTATAATGAGAAATCAAGCGACTTAGAGGAAGGTCATGTCCGAATCTGTTAAAAGCCAGCCAGCGGTGGTCGATAAAGACGCGATCGTCGTGGCGCAGTCACACACCGACGATCGTGCGTCCATCACGCAAGAGGATGTGATCGCGGCGCAAACCGCGTGGGGCGAAGGGATTGTGGCGATCAGCGCCGTGTTCATTGACGGCGGTGATTACGTCAGTGAAGCGCAGTCGCTCATCGACGCGTTGTACGGTTACGATCAGGGCCCGGTACTGTTTAAACCGACGCTGGCGGCCAAACAGCCGTTCCGGCCAAGCAAAACCGAAGCGCTCTCGTACTTTATTGGCGGTGTTGTCAATGAAGATCACGGTTTTGCGATCAAACCCTGGGAGGCCGTCTCCATTGGTCCGCAACAGATCATTTTGCAAGGCGCGACTGCCGTTGCGATGGGACACTACCGTTTTCAACCCTATCAACAAGGTGATGAGGTGTTAGTCGAATTTACGTTTGGCTATTTTCGCGACAACGTGGGCGACGTGCGCATCAACGTGCATCACTCGTCGCTGCCCTATTCACCGGAAAGCTGATGCATTTGGCGTTGCGCGGTGCGCTACTAACGCGCGACATAGCCCCGTGTCACCACCACCTCAACTGGAAAACCGTAATACGTTGTCGGAACATCGTCGGGATTGGGTTGCGTCGAGGCCGTCACGCGCAAGCCCAATCCACCCTCCGCGGGCACAAGGCCCAGACCTGCATACCAGCCAAATGGTGCGAGACGTTTGTGCAACATGCGCTTAGCGCGACGCGCGGCTGGTGAGGCGGACATGGCGGCTACTGAACGAGCCCAACACCGAGTTGACGAAACACGTCGGGCATGAAGTGCGCAACCGTACGGTCAATTCCCTGACTGTCCGGTCCCCCACCGTATAACAACGCGTACACCTTCAGGGTGTCGCGATCGATGATGAATGAACCACTGTCGCCGCCGGCGCTAAAGGCCTTACTGCGCGTGGCACCGACCAACTCTATCTGATCGTTGAACGTCACAATAGCGGGATCGGATTCGGAACCGTAGTTGAGCTGAATACCATCGAGTTCAAACGCACTCACGGTGCCACGCGTGACGCCCGTTGTACGCCCGCGTTTGATAACGCGCGACACGGCGAACCGATCGGACATGGGTGTTTTGTCGATCACGCCAATACCGCTGTAGTCCCACGGTTCGAAGAATTCAACCTCCTCAGAGAAGGTGGCCAATGCGGCATCCACGCCATCTACTTTGGTTTTACTCAGTGGAATGTAGCGGTCGAGCAGACCCACAATCTTGGGGGTGGCTTGCCCTGCGTCAAGCGGCCCAGGCGCAACGATTGGATCGCCATGAAAGCACTGATTACTGTTCGCGAACACATGATTATTGCTAAGCATGTAATAACCGTCTGCGTCTTCCACAAAACCACCGAGAGTGCCTGCGGTTATGCGATAGTGACCAATGGATCCACCAGCCGTTAGTGTTGTACGCGGCTGATAGCGAATGCCGGTTACCAGATCAATCTCACCCATATGTCGATCGAGGTCTTTAAGGAGCGCCTTCTGCTGGCGTTCGCATCCTTGATATAACCGCACCGCCAGCTTGTACTCATCGCCTTTGCCAGGGGCTATGCCTACGGCCGCAATCGGTGTCGGTTCGCGAACGCTGAGCCGTCGTTGACGGCCCGCGCCGCGCGCGAGCGGATAGCGCCTCGCGGAGGCAGACCGGGACGAAAGCGAATAAGCCTTTTCCTGAATTTCCAGTTTCAATGCGCGGCACGACGACAGTTTCATTACGCAGCTCCTTTGACGATGAACTCGATCAGCGTGGCGACAACCGCCCACTTTCCCGCTCGATATGCGCCGACCTTCATGTGGGTTCTGGTTCCACACTATAGCGCGGAAAGCCATTTCACAAAAAAAAACGCGCCAGCAAGCGCCGGCGCGTTAATTACTTATCAAGGCAACGCCCGTTGTGTCTCAACGGGCAGACCGCCGGTCTTTCCTAATCAGGGCGATACGAATTTCAGCGAGACGCGTCGATTCGCCGCGCGGCCCTCCTTCGTTGCGTTGCTTTCAATGGGCTGTGTCAGCCCATAGCCACGAGACTGGAGCTGATCTCTGGGCACCCCTCGACTTACCAAATGCTCCAGCACCTGGTTTGCCCGTTGCTTAGACAAGCCCATGTTGTAGTCCGCCCCTCCCACACTATCGGTATGCCCACCGACTTCAATCACCAAATTGCGACGACCGCGCAGCATCGAAGCCGCTAAGTCGAGGTCGCGCTGAGATTGCTCGGTTAATTCATCGGATTTATAACCAAAGCGTATGTTGGGAAGGCGAATGTCTTGGGTCACATCGCAGCCCTTCTCGTCCACCACGGCATTTTCCGTTGAGTTAGCACATTGATCCTGGCCATCCGGAATCGCATCGCTGTCTGAATCGATGACACCGCCATCGACCAGACGGAGTTCGACACGGCGATTGGCCGCCCGGCCACTGTCAGTGCTGTTGTCATCAACTGGTCGCAGCTGGCCGTAAGAAACCGGCTGGAGGCGCTCGCGCGACACACCGCCGTATGTGACCAAGAACTCGACCACCTGTTTCGCACGCATTCCGGCAAGACCGCGATTATAGTTCTGCCCCCCTACGCTGTCGGTATGTCCGGCAACCTCAACCATCACGCCTGGGCTGTGCGACAAGCATACAGCCGCATCGCGCAGACGCGCATCGGACTCGGCCGTCAGTGCATCAGACTTATACGCAAAATACACCGGACGCAGATCGCAGGTAGTCGGATCCACGATGATGCGTCGCGTGCAGCCTGTGCTATCGACCTCATCGCCCTTGGGCGTATCGGGACAGCTGTCCATCGCGTTGATCACACCATCACCGTCGGAATCCAGCACGCGCTTACAACCATTGCTGTCCACCGATGTGCCGGCAGGTGTACGCGGACAGTTATCCATCGAATCGATCACACCATCGGCGTCGGAATCCAGTACGCGCGCACAACCACGCGCGTCAACAATCGCACCACGCGCCGATCGCGGACACGCATCGATTGAATCGAGGACCCCATCAAAATCGGAGTCGAGATCGCGCTTAGGCGCCACCGCAGCGCCGCGAGGCAATCCGAAACCACGACCGATGGCGATGCCGGCATACCAGGCATCGCGATCGTAGAAATCGATATCACCACGCGCAAACCATGGATTTTCGCCAAAGTCGTAGTCCGCACCCAATCCAAACGCAAATTGTGCGCTGGTCTGTTGTTCGAACGGCACAGGGCCCCCACCCGCTTCATTCTCAATGACCGAAATCCCGGCCTTAACAAACGGTGTTAATTTGCGATTAACCCGAAAGCGATAACCGGCCATCAACGACGGTACGGTGTAGCTGATGTTGGCGCCTGGAAAGGCGGCCGCGATGGCCGGATTCCGATTGGTAATACCCGCCTCGCCAAGGTCCGCATACTTTAATTCTGCAAACCATCGCTCGGTGAACTGCTTACCGATAAAAAGCTGAATACCACCGTCGTGATTTTCCGACGCATCGTGGAAAAAGTTTTGTGCTTCTTCATCCGGCGATACGTAGGAGTACCCGAGTCCGATACCGCCATACCAACAGTCGCGCCAGCGAAAATCACTGCCCACCTGCTCGCGCGCTTCGCCCCGATGCTGACCCAGCGCACAGCCGCCATCGGCCCAAGGATCGCCGTTGTTCGACTGAGCCTGCGCAGGCAGTGCCAACACGAACAGCAGTATCAACAGGCCCGTCCAGAGCGGTGCACGTGCGTGTGAGTTACGTTTCGATTGCGTCACAGCCTTTCCTTTCATTTGTCCAATGTTTAGCGCGAGCGGCATCCGCTGGCGGCGCGCAAGCGCCACCAGCATGATTGAGAACAACGCCAGCAACCCAATCGAGCCCGAGCCCTCGAGTGCGGTTTCGAGTTCTTCACCCGCATCGAGGTAGTCCGGAATGCCATTGTTGTTGAAGTCGTTAGTGCCCTCCAGTACATCAAGAATGCCGTCGTTATCACTGTCGGTGTCTCGAAGATCTGGTGTGCCGTCGCCATCGGTGTCCACCGGCGAGTTGAGGTTTTGTGCCTCCACCGCGTCGGGGATGCCATCGTTATCCGAATCGGTGTCATTGAAATCCGGATTGCCATCGCCATCGGTATCGGCTGTGCCCTCTACCGAATCGGGAATACCGTCACGATCGGTATCGGCGAGTGTGCCAAACCCATCAAACAGATCCACGGGATCGGCAATGCCGTCGCCATCGGAATCAGTGGGATCATCCACCACGCCGTCACCATTGGCATCCGACGACTCAAACAACGTGCCGACTATGTCCGGCGTACCGTCGTTATCGCTATCGACTTCTCGCCAGTCGCCAATGCCGTCGCCATCGGTGTCCACCGGCATGGAGATGGTGCCTTCGTTCGTCGGCACATCATCGATCACACCGTTGAGATCAGAATCCGGGCCAACCGCCTCCTGTACATCCGGAATACTGTCGTTATCCGCATCCAGATCAAGATAGTCCGGCGCCATATCGCCATCGGTGTCGGTGGGCATCACGCTATCATCAACGCCATCGCCATTGGCGTCGGTGCCCAAAGTGATATCCACGTCATACAGATCGTTAATACCATCGCCGTCACCGTCCGCCATGGGATCCAGATCGGTTTCCACGGTATCTGGAATACCATCATTGTCGGCATCGATGTCGACAAAGTCGGGACTCCCGTCGCCGTCGGTATCGATCGGCATTTGCGCATCGTCCACGCCATCGCCATCGGCATCACTGCCACCGGTCTGGTCGATGTCATAGGCATCGTCAATGCCGTCACCATCGGTATCGAAACCGATCGCGACGCCGTCTTCCACGGTGTCGGGTAACCCATCCGCATCGCTATCAAGGTCCAGATAATCTGGGGTGCCATCGCCGTCTGTATCCGACGGAACCGACGGGTCACCACCCGCTTCATTGCTATCTGGAATGCCGTCGTTATCCGAATCGGGATCCAGCATATCCGGAGTGCCGTCACCATCGGTGTCTACGGGGTTCAACGGATCGGCACCGGCCTCGACACTATCGGGAATACCGTCGTTATCCGAATCAGGATCCAGCGCGTCGATAATGCCGTCGCCATCGGTATCCATGTTTTCCAGGTTATCCGGTACACCATCCCCATCGGAGTCTGGGTCGTTCGGGTCGGTACCCAAATCGATCTCAGTGCCGTCAGGAATGCCGTCCATATCCGAATCACACGCGGCGGCAGTGTTGTCCGGCACACACGGGTCGGTGTCTGCGGCCACATCCGGCTCAATCGGTTGGGTCGTCGTCGGTGTACCAAAGTCCACGGCGCCATCGCCGTCCGTGTCCATACAGCCCATGCCTGGGAAGTTGGGGACACAGGCGTCGTTTGGATCAGGATCCGCGCCATCGGAAATGCCGTCACCATCGGTATCCAACAAATCGTCAGCGCCATTGCCAGCGGTTGGATCGGTCATATCGGCGGTGGCTTCAATGCCGTCGGTGACACCACCATCGTCGGTATCGGTATCGAGCGGATCGGTTGGACCTGTGCCCGAGAGCGGTCCAGTTCCGACTACCTCGACACCGTCGGTGAGGCCATCGCCATCGCTGTCAGGGTTTGCCGGATCGGTTTCACCGCTGCCGCTGGTGCCCGTGCCGCCAATTTCGACAGGACCCGTTGCACCATCGCCGTTGGCATCTTCCACGCCGTCCTGCAGTCCGTCGTCGTCGGTATCGGGATCGGTCGGATCGGTCAACGTGGTCGGATCACTGTCGGGCACGAACGCCATCGGATCGGTGCCGTCGAACGCCACTCCGTCGCCGTCACTGGTGCCGCCAGGAATCGGATCGGTTGCACCCAATTCGAGGCCATCGCCCAACCCGTCACCATCGGTATCGGGATTCAGTGGATCGGTTTCGTCACCGCTATTCATCACGCCATCGGGACCCAGTGCCTCATCGCCATCGGACAATCCATCGTTATCGCTATCGGCATCCAGCGGATCCGTGTCGCCCGCATTGACGGTTCCGTCGTTACCAATCTCATCGCCATCGTCGATGCCATCGTTATCGGTATCGGGATCGTTGGGATCGGTTCCCAGGACCGCTTCTTGCGCGTCGCTGATGCCATCGCCATCGGAATCGGTTGACGCATCATCCGCGCCGTTACCGGTCGTCGGATCAGTGCCGTCGGTGAGCACTTCCGTGCCGTCCTCGGTGCCGCCATCGTCCGTATCACTGTCGAGCGGATCGGTTGCCCCAACCATGCTCAAGGGACCGGTTCCGTTTGTTTCGTCACCGTCGATCAGTCCGTCGCCATCCGTATCCGGGTTATTGGGATCGGTTTCACCCGAACCCATCGTGCCGGTTACGCCCAGCGTGTTAACGGTCGCGCCATCGCCATCAGCGTCTTCGTCACCGTCGATCAGCCCATCGTTATCAGAATCGGGATCCGCCGGATCGGTGGTCGTCGTTGGATCCGCGTCCACCACAAAGTTTGGCGACGCGGTGTCGGTACCGAAGTACATGACGCCATCGCCATCGCTTGTTCCATCCGGAATACCGGCGATCACGCCAAGCTCAGTGCCGTCGAGAATACCGTCATTGTCGCTGTCAGCAGCGAGCGGATCGGTCTCATCACCGGTCAGCGGCATGCCGTCGGCGCCATTGACCTCGTCACCATCGCTAACGCCATCATCATCAGTATCGGCATCAAGTGGATCGGTATCATTCGGATCGAGAACGCCGTCTGCACCCACTTCCGCACCATCCGGAATACCATCGTTATCGGTATCGGCATCGTTTGGATCGGTACCCAGCAGCATTTCCTGCGCGTCACTCAAGCCGTCCATATCGGTGTCAATCGACACATCGTCGGCGCCGTTTCCGGCCGTCGGATTGGTGCCATCGGACAGCACTTCGGTTCCGTCGCCGGCGCCACCGTCATCGGTATCGACGTCGAGCGGATCGGTGGAACCAATTCCTGCTAAAGGTCCCGTCTGATTGACTTCATCACCGTCTGTCAGACCATCGCCATCGGTATCCGGGTTGCTCGGATCGGTTTCGCCGCTGCCCGGCGTGGTCGAGTCACCAATTGTGTTGATCGTTGCGCCGTCACCATTGGCGTCCTCATCGCCATCCAGCAGACCGTCGCCGTCGGTGTCGGGGTTGGTCGGATCCGTGGTGGTGCTCAAATCCGCGTCACCCGGGAAGCCAGCGGCCGTGCCGTCATACGGCGTACTGTTGCCGTCGCTCGTACCAGGGTCGACACCATCAAACGACACGCCCGCTTCAATGCCGTCATCGATACCGTCGCCATCGCTGTCAGGATTGAGCGGATCGGTTGGCCCATACGGCGCAAGCGGACCGGTGCCATTGACCTCATCGCCATCGTTGATTCCGTCATCGTCCGTGTCCCCATCCAGTGGGCTGGTCTCGCCAGGATCCAATACGCCATCCGGACCCACTTCTTCGCCGTCGGTTAGGCCATCATTATCGGTATCCGGATCGTTGGGATCCGTACCGAGCACCCCTTCGAGTGCATCGGATATGCCATCACCATCGGAATCCACCGCGTCATCTAACCCGTTACCGGACGTCGGGTCGGTCATATCCGTGGTGGCTTCAGCGCCGTCCAGCGCGCCGCCATCGTCGGTATCGGTATCCAGTGGATCGGTGGGACCGTAAGGAACCAGCGGGCCCGTACCATTGACTTCGTCCCCGTCGGTCAGTCCGTCACCATCGGTATCACTGTCGTTTGGATCGGTTTCACCCGAGCCGGGCGCACCACCCGTACCGCCGATTGAATTGAGCGTCTGGCCATCGCCATTGAGGTCTTCCTGACCATCGGTGAGACCGTCGCCATCGGTGTCGGGATCCAGCGGGTCGGTTGTCGTGGATGGGTCCGCATCACCCATAAAGGCGGGGTCCGTCCCCATAATCGGTCCGGCGCCATCGGGATCGGCAATGCCGGCCACCACGCCGGCTTCGACGCCATCGATGATGCCGTCCGCATCTGTGTCTGGGTTATTCGGGTCGGTTTCGCCCGCATCGACCATGCCGTTGCCGTTGGCGTCCTCATCACCATCGCTGATGCCGTCATCATCGGAATCGAGATCCAGCGGGTTGGTATCGCCTGCATCAACACTGGCATCACCGCCGGTTTCCACACCATCCGGTAGGCCGTCGCCATCCGTATCAGGGTTGGTCGGGTCGGTACCCAGCGTCGCCTCGTCGGCATTGGTCAGTCCATCCATGTCCGCATCACAGTTCGGCGCGGTATCGGATGGAATACACGGATCCGTATTGGCCGGATCGCTTTCATCTGGGAAGCCATCGTTATCCGTATCAATGATGGAGGACTCTTGGAAATCCGGAATGCCATCACCATCGGAGTCCGCCGTTGGGCCTTCAACACTATCGGGATCGCCATCACCATCGGTGTCGATCAGACAGTTGGTGCCAAACGCACTGGGAATACACGGATCCGTATTGGCCGGATCGCTTTCATCCGGGAAGCCATCACCGTCCATATCGGCATTCGACGGCTCAAGATAATCTGGTGTGCCGTCACCGTCTGAGTCGGCGGTGGGTCCTTCAACACTGTCCGGCTCCCCGTCACCATCCGTGTCGGTGGTACAGCCCATGCCAAACTGACTGGGATCACATGGGTCCGCGTTATTCGGATCATCTTGATCCGGTGTGCCATCGCCGTCAGCGTCATCGGTTGCGGATTCCAGGTAATCCGGTGTGCCGTCGCCGTCCGCATCGTCATCGGCAAGATTGCCGTTACTGTTGTCGTCTTCGTCTGCCGTGTTGATGCCATCGTCGTCATCGTCTTCGTCACGCCAGTCGCGATCAGCATCGCCATCGGTGTTTTGCAGCGGACTGTTACTCGCGGTGCTGTTGCCCGCCCCCGGTCCACTTTGGGTGTCAAACACGTCGTTGAGCCCGTCGCCATCGGCGTCGGCATTGATGTCCGCGATCACGACATCCGGGATGCCATCACCGTTCGCATCGTGACCTTCAATCGAATCGGGCACATTGTCATTGTCCGAATCGTCATCGAGAAAATCGGGTTGATCGACCCCATCGGTATTCGCGATGGTAATCGGCGTGCCGCCGTTATCGGTGTCGTACGCGTCATCGATACCGTCCATGTCGGTATCCATGCCGGTCGGCGGCGTGTAGGCACCCTCCCCCTGTGCTTCCACATTGTCGACGATGCCGTCATTGTCTGAGTCGATGTCTTGTGAGTTTGGAATTCCATCGCCATCCAGATCACCGGCACCTTCATCGACATCGAGGATGCCGTCGTTATCGTCGTCAGGATCCGTCGCGTTTGGAATCCCATCGCCATCGGCATCGGGACTCACTTCATTGGTGTCGTCTCGATCGACGCTCATGCCCGCTGAATCGAGCTGATCGGTATACGTTACCGTCACCGTGTCGCCAGCCTGTGTATTGAGCGTGCCGTCATTGTTCACACCCGCAGTCGTGCCGGGTGTGGTCGCAACGGTGCCGCTAAAGACGCCCGTGTTCGGGCCGGTTTCGGTCAACGTAATCTGTTCAGTTTCGCCGGTGACATCGTTTACAACCGTCACGACCAGCGTCTCGACCAGTGCCGCGTTCAAATCCAGATCGGCGTCGGTGACGGTGATGGTGAGCGTATCGCCCGGTTCACTTGTCTCATCGATCGTTACCACACCATCGACGCCGGTGAGAGCGGTATCGTCGGCGGTAATCACCAAATTGGCCGTCGCGGTCGACTCCAACCCGTACACGTAGGTATCAATAAAGCGCGCATTACCGAATCCGCTGCTCGTAAAATCTCCCCAGGTGTGACTACCGGCAGCCGTTCCCGACAATTCGCCGAGAGGGACGGTCGAGGTGCCGCCTGCACCGGCCCCCAGCACCGTCACGTCATCCCAGTAGATCTGGGTCGGCGAGGTGACACCGACTAAATCCGATAGAAAGATTGTGAGGCCGTCTTCGCTGGGCCCACCGCTTGTTTCCGCATCGTTAGAGACAAAGTGATACTCACCCATGCGCACGGACACTTGCGCCGCATACGCGCCGGCGGGGAGTGGGTTGCCATCCGGATCGGTCCCGTTATACGTCACCGAGTTTAGGCCGACGACCGCACGTCCGAGCAACAGCGTGTCACCGACATTACCAAACACGCCATTATTGTCGACGTCGATGAATACCGAATAGGTGCCTTCGACATCCGAGTTGAACTCAAAGGTGCCGTCGTCCTGAACACCACTGGTTGATGGGTCAGGCGAAATTCCGATGTCCTGACCTTCGTTGTCGATGAATCGCAGTCCTGTCACCGACGGAGGTGTGGTCGGTTGTGGATCCGCGATGGCCGGTACGCCCAGGTAGTTGGGGTAGCGATACTCAGCGTCATTACCGACCAATGGGGTTGAAAACCCGGAATTGGGTGAATTAACACCGATATCGTTGGCGATAATGTTGTAGCCAAAGCCCGCAAAGTTGTTGAGATCGAGCTGCCATATGTAATTGGTGTTGGGTCTGCCGCCAGGCACCAGCGCATAAAAATTGGCGTCAGTGGCATTCGCTTCAGCGAAAGAGCCCGCATTGAAGTTCCAGCTGTACGCCCACAGTCGACCCGCAGCGACGGTTGGATCGGGGTCTGTCACGGCATCCGGCGTGACGGTGATATCCAGGCGCTCAAAAAAACCGTTCGAAAAGTTCGTGCCCGTTACGTTTTGCAGCACGAGACGATACGTACCGACCTCGGTGGTTGTGTATCGCTCGGGATTCGTGAGCGGCGCGGTCATCGTGTCGGCACACGACACGTTACTGCTGGTCAAGTTGGACGTAAAAGCCGGCGTCGCGTCGTCGGACGGCGCGAAGACTTCGATGCTCAATGCATCGGTATCCTGCTGACCGCAGAGCGATACGTTGATCACTTCACCGATGGTAAAAATATCGACAAAGTGAGAGAACGTATCGGATTCAGCCGCATCGGCATAGCCTTGAAGTGCGGCTTCCTCGGCACCCAACACGCGCTGGGTAAGACCGAGCTGTGCAGAACCTTCGGCGAAGGCAAACGACGTTGAGAACAGCGCAGCCAATGTGATGAAAAGCGGCGTGCTGCGCGGTCGAATTCCGCTGGAACGGCGTGAGTATCGTGACATAGTAGAATCCCTTATTGCCCGGTGCGCCCTGTTGGTGTCCGGTGCATTATTAGATGATAGTGACTGTGTACCCACCGTCGGCGAGCAATGTCGCCGAAAGCATTGATTTGCGTACTTTTATACCCCTAATGTACGCATACTGCGGGTCAATACTATGATGAACATCTCATCTTGATCAATGTTAACATTTGCACCGAACGCGTATACCGTATCTCATTGTAAGTTATCTATTTTTACGGTTACCGCCAGTGAGGCAATTGCACCCCACCCGCCCTTGCCCGGGTTAATTGCGCCGCTTTAACGTTTTCTGGGGTTATGCCAAACCGGCAATTTAGGGGAATCCTCGACATTTCGCATCGGCCCCACTCGATCCCCAACGGCGTTCACATCACGGCGCCCCGCTCTTGGCCCAAATGGCGACCACGTGATGACGGCGCCACATCGGGCGACCGGCAAAACCCTCGGTCATCGCACGAATCGGTGCTTGCGTCGCGTCGGTAGAACCGCTAGCGTCAACCGTCCCTTTCGCACCGCCCCTCCTATGAGCGCCACCCCGCAATCCATTTTGGAAGACACGTTCGGTTATACCGAGTTTCGCTCCGTGCAGCGTGACGTGATCGATCACGTGGTGGCTGGGAACGACGGACTCGTGCTGCTGCCCACAGGTGCGGGCAAATCGCTGTGTTATCAGATTCCTGCACTGCTGTTTGATGGCGTGACCCTCGTCGTCTCGCCACTCATTGCGTTGATGCACGATCAGGTCTCCGCCCTTGCGCAGCTGGGGGTTGAGGCGGCCTTCCTCAACTCGACGCTCAGCCCCCAAGCTCAGCAAGCCGTCTTCGACGCGCTTGACACCGCAACCACTAAACTGTTGTACATCGCGCCTGAACGGCTCATGCAGCCGGCCACACTTCAGCGTCTGAGCCAATGTCGCATTCGCTTCATTGCCATTGACGAAGCACACTGCGTGTCGCAGTGGGGTCACGATTTTCGTGAGGATTATTTGTCGCTGGGTCGCCTCAAAGACATGTTTCCCTCCACGCCGGTTCTGGCGCTTACGGCGACCGCCACCAAACCCGTACGCGACGAAATTGTCTCTCGTTTGCGTCTTGTCGCACCTCGACAGTTTGTTACGGGCTTTGATCGCCCAAATATTCGCTATGACGTGCAGTCCAAACACGCGCCAAAACAGCAGCTCCATGCGTTTCTCCAGCGGCATCGAGGTCACGCTGGCATCGTGTACTGCATGTCACGAAAAAAAACCGAAGACACGGCTATCTCGCTTACGCAGGCCGGATTTGACGCGCTGCCCTATCATGCCGGACTCGACGCGGCGACGCGCAATCGGCACCAGCAACGGTTTCTCAGCGACGACGGTATCATTATGGTGGCGACAATCGCGTTTGGTATGGGCATTGATAAGCCGGACGTTCGCTTTGTCGCGCACCTCGATCTGCCCAAAAGCATCGAGGCTTACTATCAAGAAACCGGGCGCGCCGGTCGCGATGGACTCCCGTCGGAAGCATGGATGATTTATGGATTGCAAGACGTCGTGCGGCTGAGACAGATGGTGGATGAGTCGACGGCCACAGACGAATTCAAGCGCAACGAACGCGCAAAATTAGACGCACTTCTCGGTTGGTGCGAAGTAACGACCTGTCGTCGTCAAGCGCTGTTGGCGTATTTTGGTGATGAGCGAGACGATGCCTGCGGTCACTGCGATGTCTGTGACCTTCCGCCGGAGGTGTTCGATGGCACGCTGCCTGCGCAGCAGCTACTCTCAGCCGTTTTTCGAACCGGTCAACGCTTTGGTGCGGTGTACGTGATCGATGTGTTGATGGGAAAAACCAGCGATCGTATGACGAAAAATGGCCACACGGCACTCGCTGTGTTTGGTATCGGACGCGACTACACACAGGCGCAATGGCGTTCGATTCTACGACAGCTCCTGGTGCAAGGCTTTTTGACCGTGGATACGGGCGGATACGGCGGATTGGCGCTGACCGAGAAATGTCGCCCATTATTGCGTGGCGAGGTTGCGCTACCGTTACGCAAAGATCTGCTCAAATCGCCTGTGCGGCAGAAAATAAAAAAGTCGAAGGTGTCCTTGAACGACGCCGATAGCGACCTGTTCGATGCCCTACGCGCTTGCCGCAAAGATCTTGCCAGCGAACAAGGTGTGCCGCCCTACGTGATCTTTCATGACACCACGCTGGCCAGTATGGCGGCATTAAAGCCGGTAACCAAACAGCAGTTACTCACCGTGTCGGGCGTCGGTCAATCGAAACTCGATCGATTTGGGCAGGCCTTTATCTCGGTCATTGAGCGCTATCTGGATGATCGCGATCCTGCCACTGTCTAACGCACCTGCCTGCTCACGATTTTCATTTGGTGTGCTAGTCGCCGCACTATCGAAAGAAGCGATTCTTTAACCACCGCCATTCGGCAGCGGCGACGGCGCGCGATCCGCCTAACCACGTGCTGGTCACGAACCAACCCAAGATCAGCAGGGCAAACACCCAGTCGTAAATACGCGCCTCTTTGAGCCACCAAGCGGACATCAGAATCAACGCCGCAAACACAAGCGCAATACCCACCGACGTCACGGGGGACGCGCCGTGTTGTGGGCCACACTCCGCCGCCAACACTCGGCGATGAAGCGGTAAACCGGCTCGCAGCTGGCGGCTCACACTGTCGGGCTCGCCGAACTGTTTGAGCGCGTGTGAGAACGCGTCATCCAAGCTGACCCCTTCCGCTCGGTTTACCAGCGCAGCACTCACGATGTGATCGACGAGCTCGTCAAGCTGATCAGAAGAAAGGCCCACGCACTGACGGGAAAAATGTTTCTCGCACCAGTCCATCGCCCATTGCTCTAAAACCATCGCGTCTTTATTCATGTGACTGCCTCGAGTTTAGTGAAAATCGCATTCAGTCGTTGCCACTGGGCTCGTTGGGTGGCGAGCGCTGCACGACCCGATTCAAGCAACCGGTAGTATTTGCGCTTACGGCCGGCGCCGGAAGTGTCGGTGTACGACTCGATGAAACCCTTGCGTTCGAGTCGATACAAAATGGGGTAGAGCATGCCGTCCTTCCACGCCAAATCACCGTCAGAATAGTGATGCACGCGCTCTATAATGGCGTAACCGTAGTTATCGCCTTCACGCAGAATCGAAAGGACGATGGGGGTGGCCGACGCGGCAATTAAATCTTTTGAAAACATAGCGGTCATTTACTTAGTAATTCTAAGTAAAGATTACTTAGATATTCTATGTATGTCAATGCACACTTAACTCGCTGGTTTTTACATTAATGCCAATACGTTATGCTCGTTTTCACGAATTCATCTAACCGATCAGCAAAATGGTCGACAGAGGCTAGACAAATCACCGCCGGTCGCTATAGTGTCTGTCGCTCGCGGGGCAGACCGCGTCGATCGCGGTTTTCGTCACACGCAATATCGGCCGTGACGGAATGGATTGGTACACGCGCTCTGCCGGTCGTCACAGTCGCCAATGATCAACAGGCAAAGACAAACAACGGCAAAAACCGGGTGACGCCAAACGAACCGACGGCTCGCATTTCGAATTAACCAAACCACCAACTGGAGCTACTTGCATGAATCATCCCTCGCTCGCGTTTGCAGAGGATGCACTGCCCTACTTGGTTGACGACGCGGATTATCCGACCGGCGGCTGGGCGGTGGAATTGTTGGGTTGGTTCGAGGGCTTTAATGCGTTGAATCGATCGGTTGTATTGACCTGGGACGGCGCCAATGAGATTGCGGGCTCACAGTCCGCGGTTGAGTTTATCGAAGCGTGGTCTCCACAGCGTGACACGGGTGGGTGGCGCTATTTTCGGCGGTTTGTGCCGGCGGTCAGTAACGCCTTGCGCGAGAACGATATCGACGTCATGGTCCAGGCCTGCGCTGGCTTAGCAACGCTGCTTTACGGACTGGCGGCACGGCAGGCGGGTAAGAAGTTCGTGTATCGCGTTGTCAATGATATTGACGTCGATGATCGAATAAAGCAGCGACTGAAGCCGTATCAATATTATGCTTACCAATTTGCGCTACGAATGGCCGACGCGTTTGTTTGCCAAAACGATTACCAGGCGCAGAAACTCAAGCAACGCTTCCCAAAGACACCACAGTTTACGCTGCACAATCCCTACAAGGCGTTGGCCGAACCAGAGGCCCAAGCGGAGACCACGCCGTACGTCGCTTGGCTAGGTGTATTTAGTGAACAAAAGAATCTGCCGTTGCTTCTGACGTTGGCTCGCACGACGCCGGATGTCGAATTTCGCGTAGCGGGCATGCCCGCCAAACTAGCCGATACCATCACGCTCGACGCGTTTGATCAGTTAAAAACACTGGACAATGTGAATTACGTGGGCTTTACGAAGCGCACACAAGTACCTACCTTTTTACACAACGCTCGTGCACTCGTGAACACGAGCCACTACGAGGGCTTTTCCAACACCTTCTTAGAATCACTGGCGGTGGGCACCCCGATCATTACCTCGGTCGGCGTTGATCCCGATCATATCGTGGCGAACAATGCGTTGGGTTTTGTGGTTAATGGCGTTGATGAATACCGAGACGCCATTCGCGAGGTAACGCGCGCAGACACTGATGATTACACCGAGCGAATGGCGCGTTGCCGGGCATTTGTCGAGACTCATCACGCCCCGACGACACAGGCGACACAGTTTCTCACTGAACTCTCCGCGGCCCTCGACCTGTAGCACCATGTCGCCCTACCGCATTTTGTTTGTCATCCCGTCCCTCGGCCGTCGTGGAACAGAACGTCAACTGGTCGAATTACTCAAAGGATTGGACGACCAATTTGCCATTGCGCACGTGGTGACGCTCGTCGACTCTGTCCCGAACTACATCGCGGATGTCGAGGCACTCGGCATTCGCGTGACGCGCCTAAAGTGTCAGGGTCAAACCGATTACCTGCGCTCCGTTTGGACGATCCGTCGCCTAATTAACGCCGAGAAAATCGATATCGTGCATGGCTTTCTCAATCTAGGCAGTTTCGTGGGCACTCTCGCGGGAAGACTTGCCGGTGTAAAGGTGGTCGCCGCATCGATTCGTGATGCGCGCGATACGCAGCGCTCGCTCCGTGTCTACCGAGCGATCACATCGCGCCTCGCCCATGTGTTCACGTCAAACTCAAAGGCGGGGTTCAACAATCGCTATCGCACGCTTCCGGCCCATTTTCGCGTGATTTATAACGGCATAAATCTAGAGCGCTTCACCGATCTGGGTGGTCACGCCGATACGCTCAGAGCGTCACTCTCGATCACTTCATCGCAACGCTGCGTGGCGATGGTCGCCGCATTGAGCGAACACAAAGACTACGCCACGTTTATTGAGGCCGCTAAGCTCGTTACGACAGCCCGATCGGATGTTGTTTTTCTGAGCATCGGCGACGGTCCGATGCGCGATGACATTCATCGCATCAACTCCGCGCACGGCGAGCCCGTGCGGTTTCTCGGACAGCGAAACGATGTCGACCAACTTTGGTCAGTGGTCGACATCGCGGTCATGCTAACGAACAATCAGCTGATCGAGGAAGGCCTACCGAATTCGGTGATGGAAAGTCTGGCCTGCGGCGTACCCACCATCGCGAATAACTCTGGCGGCACGGTTGAAGTGATCGATCACCAAGTCAACGGATTGTTGCTGGACGAACCGAACGCCAAAGAGCTCGCCGATGTCATTCAATTATGGCTTGACGACACCGAACTCTACGCCCGACTCTCGGCGGCGGCGCGAGAAAAAATAGTCACCACGTTTTCGTATGATCACTATCTCGCTACGCATCGGCAGCTCTACGCTGATCTAATGGCGACCTGATCCCATTCAACGGTCGCTGTAGCCTGACGTTTACACTCAATGCGGCGAATCAGTCGCCCGAATCAGTTCGTTGACGAGAACGTCCATATCCGACTCGGTCGTGGTGCCATTGGTAATGCAAAACCGAATGACGGGTGTCCGTTCAAATTCAGCTATCGAGATCCAGGCGTTGCCCGCCTCGACCACCCGCTCAACGATCGTGTGGCACGGGGTCGTGGTGCCCTTGGGCGGGACCACGCACGATACGGCCATTGGCGAATCATTGACCACCCGCCATGCCCGTTCAAGTAATTGCTCATTGGCATATTGAACAAGCGATTGCGCGCGCTGGATATGAGCCGCAAAGGCCGACCAGCCGCCCGTTGCCAGCGCCATAAAAAGACGCAAACCCGAGAAACGACGTGACCACTGCATCGAGGTTAAATAGTAGTCGACCGACGCGTCTTGCGACGGCATATAGCTTGCTTTGGCATGAAAACAGGCATCCAAGCTATCTGTATTCGGCGTCAAGAACATGCCGGTGCCCATTGTGGTTGCGAACCACTTATGCGCATCGATCGTGATTGAATCCGCTTGCTCGATTCCAGCGAGCGCTGCCCGTTGGGTTTCATCGGCGATCAATGCCCCGCCCCACGCCGCATCGACGTGCAGCCACATATGGTAGCGATCCGCGAGCCGTTTACAGGCCATCACCGGGTCGATCATTCCCGCGTTGGTCGTGCCAACCGTCGCCGCAACCATGATCGGCACATCGCCTTGAGCCGTGTCCATCGCCAGAACGGTGGACAACTCATCAGGGCTCATTTGCCCACGACCGTCTGTTTCAATCAACCGCACGGCTTCTCGACCCATGCCACAAATGTGCGCAATTTTTAGCCACGCAAGATGACTTTCTCGCGATACATAGAGCCTCGGCTGCCCGTCGAATGCGCGACAACCGCGCGTAGCAAAATCCGGCGACCGTCTGGTCAGCGCACAGACCACGGCGCTGGCATTCGCTTCAGAGCCACCGCTTGTCATATGACCCGCTGCGCGGCGAAAGCCGACACGACGACACATCGCTTCAACGACATGGCGCTCGATATAAACGGCAACAGGTGCGTGGGAAAGCACACACACCTGAGGATTAAACGCCGCCATGACCCGATCCGCGCATTCAGAGGGGTACGACGGGGCGGGGTTGAATAAGCCAAAGTAACGCGGGTGTGTCATTTGAACCCCGCCCTTTTCTAGATAACCAACCGTCCAGTCCAGGACCTCGTCAAGCGCCTGCGGAGACGAGAAATCACGTTCGGCCAATTCGCGAAGAAAGACCGCCTCGTCGTACGAGGGGCTGGCCGCGCCTTGACGAACACGGGTCAACGCCTCCGACAACCTACGCGTCAGCGCGTCTTCATGCGTCATTCGATCGGAAGTCGATAAGAACAAGCGACTGCTCATCGTTGTGCCGGCGAGTCCGCGAGCCCTTTCCACGTCACCTGGGGTTGATCGTGGCGCCAAAATACGTCGGCCTCCATCTGATAAACCTGTGCGAGTCGAGTGGCGGAAAGGGTCGTCATGACGGGACCATCGTCGACGATGCGTCCGTCGACCATCCACAACAGGCGATCGGCGTAGCGAGCGGCCAGTTCCGGATCATGCATGATCACCACGGCGCCGCCGCCTTCATTTACATACCCTCGGATGAGCTCCATGAGCCGAAACTGATGCCAGGGATCGAGCTCGGCTGTGGGTTCGTCCGCCACGAACAGGGCGGCTTGACTTGCCAACGCACGGGCGCAATGCACGCGAGCCAGCTCGCCGCCTGACAAGGCGTCAACGCGTCGCATGGCAAACGATTGAAGGTCGCACGCGGTGAGCGCCTCGTGCACCGCCTGCTCATCCTCAACGCCGAGCTTGCCCAGCCGCGCGCCATGGGCGAAACGACCGAGCGCCACGGTATCGCGCACAGTCAGCGGCCATGACAACGTGCGAATTTGTGGCAGATAGGCCACCGCGCGGGCGCGATCATGGGCGGACATTTTGTGAGAATCCACTTTATTTATTGTTGCTATACCACTGTTTATAATCTGTATTCCAATCGCCGATCTTACCAATGTGCTTTTGCCAGATCCGTTTGCGCCGAGTATGGCGACAAGCTCGCCAGACGAAAACTGCACGCTGACGTCCTGCAAGACGGTGCGGTCCCCACGCACGACCGATACCCGCTTAAGGCCCAACTCAGGCATGCTCAACCCCTCTACGGCTGGCGATCCACACGAACGCAGGGGCCCCGATCAATGCCGCCACCACGCCCAGTTTGAGTTCACTGCCGGTCGGTAAGATCCGCACCACGATATCCGCCGCGAGCACGATGCAGCCCGCGAGTAGCGCAGAAGGCACCAATACGGCACCCGGGCGGTAGGCCACCCAAGGCCGCACGATATGCGGGGCCACAATGCCGACAAAACCGATCGCACCGGCGAGCGAAACGGACGCACCAGTGCACAGTCCTGTGCCAAGAATGACCAGCCAGCGTAACCGCGCCACATTTAACCCACTGCCTGCCGCCGCCTCTTCTCCCAACGTCAGCACGGACAAGTCATTGCGCACGAGCATCAGCACAACGGCGCCCACCAGCATAAAGGGCGCGGCAAAATAGAGATCGGACAGACTCCGATTGCTCACTGAGCCGAGCATCCAGTTGACCATGTCAGACAGAGTGAACGGGTTCGGTGACAGATTCATGAGCAGTGCCATCAGCGCCCCGGCGAAACTGGATAGCCCAACGCCGATCAGTAGCAACGTTACCACCGACGACACCCGTCTTGCCGCCAGCATCAACAAGGCGGTAGCGGCCAAGGCCCCCGCCACGGCCGCGCCCGGCAACGCCCAGCTACTGACGCTTAACAGGCCAAAAAATAACGCCAGCGTCGCGCCCAGCGACGCACTGGCTGACACGCCCAACACACCTGGTTCAGCGAGCGGGTTCCGCAGCAAGCCTTGCAGTGCGGCACCACTTAATCCCAGCGCGGCGCCGGTCAAGAGCGCAGCCAAGGCCCTGGGCAGGCGGATCTCGAGTACCACGATGGCGTCGGCGACCGCACCATTGCCAACCAAAGCACTGACGGCGCGCGTCAGCCCCAACGGCGTCGAACCCAAGCTGATCGCCACCGCACACAACGCCAGCGCCACGAGCACGAGCACACTGTTGAGTACCCACACCGGATCGATTGCTCGCGAACCGCTAATGGCGCGCACCCAACGTTGCGATGGCCTCAACCGCATCGAGCAAAAACCAACCGCCACAGGCGGTTTTGGCGCCCTCAATGTGAATACCAGGTACGTCTGTTACGAGCGAGCGAACATGCGGATGACGAGAAAGTGACCAAGGGTTCACGTGCGATTTCGGATCGCCGAATGTGGCGTTTACCAGTCGATCAGGATGCATATACACCAAACGCTCGAGCGGTAAGTCGTGCCAGCCGGCGTTCAATTCGTAGTTTTGCAACCCCGCGGCCACCATCAATTCGTGGACAATCGACCCGGGTCCGGTGGTGACGCCACTAGGCGTGGTGTAGAGCACGCTCAGCTCGGGTGCCGGCACAATCGCGGCCAAACGCGCATCGAATCGCTCGATTTCTCGTTCACCTGCCGTCGGCTGCCCCAGAGCGGTCGCCATCTCGAGCGTCTGTGTTCGCACCTGCGACAAGTCTTGAGGATAACCAAGCTGAACCACTTCAATTCCGGCGCGCGACAAAAACTCGCCAATTCGTGGTCCACCTCCGTAAGAACGCACGACCGTGGTTGGGGACAATGCGAGCACGTCCTCGGCACTCGACCGGACCGACGGCACATCGGGGTGCCGATTACGAAGATACGAAAAGTGTTTACGCGCGTCCGGTGACACCGCCACGATTTGGTGTCGCGGCACGAATTTGAGTACAAACTGATCCGCGCAATAATCAAGGCTCACAACGCGCTGGGCGGTCTCTCCAACCGCGGGCGCCTCTTCGTTGAGGGGGGACTCGCAGCCCAATACGAACACCCACACACACAGCCAGGCGCGACGGGCAAGCACGGTAGTGAACGTGAAGAGATGATCGGTCACGTGTCAGTCAACTCGCGCTGCGAGAGCATCGAGCGCGGCGCGTAAGGTATCCGGGATCGGAACCGAGCGTTGGCTTGCTCGTGAGACGAATACGTGGGTAAAACGCCCTACCGCTGCCGCTTCTTCGTCTTCATGTCGAAACACAGCAATGCCATACTCGACCGACGAGCGACCGAGGCGATTGACCCGGACGCCGAGCGCCAACGTGTCCGGATGGGCGATGGGTTTGTAGTACTCGCAACTCGAGGCCACCACGAATCCAACGACATCGCTCGATTGAAAATCGAATTGACCTTCTCGAATCAGAAAATCGTTGGCGGCCGTATCAAAATAGCTGTAGTACGTGACGTTATTGACGTGACCGAAGACGTCATTGTCCATCCACCGGGTGGGTACGTTAAGCCAGTGTGCATAATGGGATCGTCGTTGCTCGGGCGGTGGCGTCATTGGCAAAGTCGTTTCACTCACTGATTAGCGGCGCCGACATTGTACGACGATCCACGCGCGGGTGTCGCGCTCGCAGGCGACCGAAACACGATGGGCACTTGTCGGCCCCAAAACTAGGGTTTCAACGGTGCCGGCACCGGGACGACTGCGATTCGATCGGCGGTCAAGCTGCCTAAGTGAAGCACATCGCCCACCTGATTCACGCTGGTAACACTGCTAAATTGATCATGAATATCGGCAATAAAGTGGGTGACCTCACCGTTCACGTCGAGGCCGACGACCAGCGTGTGGGGAGAATGCGGAATGAGCGTTGTGGACGCTAACCCACCGAGCAGCCGCCTCAGCCAGATCGAGCCCGACGATCGTTCGCGGGCGACCGAACGCAATCCGGGCAGCGCCACCCAAAACGTATCGTGACCATTGAATGACAGATTGTCCGGATGGCCTGGCAGCCCGTCATAAAAAATATCGCGCTCACCCGCACGCTCGGTTTTTAACCACAACCGGTGTATGCGCCCTGTGCCGGTCTCACTCACCAAAACGAACTGTTCATCCGGCCCAAGAGCCACACCATTGGCAAAATGCAGCCCGTCCATCGCCACCGTTGTGTTACCGGTCGCCGGATCAAACCGCAACAGGCGGCCGGTGAAACTGGCCTCGAGCAGGTCTTTGATCCAGTCATCCAAACCAAACCGCTGTGACGCATCGGTAAACCAAACGCTACCGTCCTCGGCGATGTCGAGGTCGTCGGTGAGTGTCAGGGCAACTCCATCTACCTCACTGGTCATCACGGTCAGTGCACCGTCAGGCGTAATGCTGAGTAGCCCTCTCGCGGCGTCCGCCACCAGCAAATCGCCCTGGTGAGTAAACTGCAGACCGAGTGGCCGACCGCCGGTGTTCACAAAGGGTTCCGCTGCGATCGCTTCCGGCTTTATTTGAACGATCTGACCATTCGCTAGGCCAGTAAAGATCGTGCCCTGCGTATTGCTCGCCACATCTTCTGGACCGAGAGCAGGCACGGACAAGAAACGGGCATGGATTAGGGTAGCGGCGTCTGTCACCGTAAATGGACCATCCAATGCGGGAAGTGGCGCCGGCTGCCAAATCGTCGGTCGAACGTCTGAGCGATGCCATAAGAACACCGCAGCAATCACTACCAGCGCACAGGCTGAGTACAGTACTCGTCTAATTACACGCATGATCCCATCGCTGTCAGAAACATCGGTCAACGATGCGACGATCGAGTTCAAACGTCAACAACCAAATGGGAGTCCACGCTGCGCTTGACGAACGTCCATCAGCGCAACGTCCGACGCTGCTCGCGCTACGGCGATACAACGTTAGCGACCGCGTAATGAACGCCAGCGTTCGGTGATGGGTCGCTCCAGTTTCAGCCAGCGCTCATAGCTACCTGGGAATAGCCGAATTATAAAATCAGCGAATCGTGCATCCCTACCCACCAATATTCGACGTTTGTTTTTGCTGACGCCCTTCAAGATTATTTGGGCCGCCTGCTCCGGCGTCGTCATTGCCAACCGATCAAAATACTCAATAAAACGTTGCTTGTTCATTGGCACGTGCGCTTCGGCGATGACGCTGTTGCGCACGATATTCGTTTTCACGCCACCTGGATGAACACACGATACACCGATGGCGGTATCGGCCAATTCCATCTTGAGTGCCTCGGTGTAACCACGGACGGCAAATTTCGATGCGTTGTACGCACTCTGCGAGGGCAACGCGCCCAGGCCAAACAAGCTGGAAATATTCACGATATGCGCCGCCTTCGCGTCGCTGAGCAACGGTAAAAACGCGCGGGTGCCGTACACCACTCCCCAAAAATTAATGTTCATCACCCGCTCGAAGTCCGCGTAACGCTGAGTGGCGGCAAAATCCGCCAGCGCAACACCGGCATTATTGATCAGCAGCTGCGCGCCGCCATGCGAGTCAAGCACATCCTGGGCAAACTGCTCGACCTGGTCACGATGAGCGACGTCGACGTGATGGACGCTGCAGCGACTGCCCGGCGACCGCACCACATCAGCTACACGATTGAGCTCGCTCTGATCGATATCGGCTAGCGCCAGGTGCGCGCCGCGACGGGATAACTCGATCGCCAATGCTTCGCCGATGCCCGACGCAGCCCCGGTGACTACCGCGACGCATCCTTCAAACGATCGCATGGCTCAGGTGACCGCCATTGGCGTTAAGTGGTGCGCTCGATGTATTGATTGAGCTGGTAGTCGGCATTACCAAAAAGCGAATCGATGAGCGTGAGACGCTTAAATAAATGCGCGACATCCACCTCATTACTCACGCCCATTCCACCGTGCAGCTGAACCGCCTCTTCGCCGAGTTTTCGGCCCTCTGTGCCGATATAGTACTTGAGCGCCGCAATCGCCTCATCGGCCTCCGGGTTTTTCTCATCTAACAAAATGGCCGCCCGCAACAACAGCGAGCGCGACTGCTCAAGCGCCATGAACATGTCGACCATACGATGTTGAAGCGCTTGAAATGAGCTTAACGGCACACCAAATTGCTGCCGATTCTTCGTATACTCCACGGTTTTTTGCGTCAGCGCGTCCATAATGCCAAGGGCTTCGGCACTGGCGGCGAGGGTTGCCTCGAGTATGACCGGTTCGAGTATCGCTAGACCGTCTTCCGGACCCGATAGCCGGTCGCCTTCCTGCACCTCTACGTTGTCAAAACGCACATGCGCGCCATGCGCCCCATCCACGGTTTTGAACCCGTCTCGGTGCACGCCCGCCTGCGACGTATCCACATAAAAAAGGGCAATGCCTGTGCGATCGTTAATCTCGCCGGCCGTGCGCGCCGACACGATCACAGAATCAGCAGTCGCCCCGTTAAGCACAACAAACTTCTCACCATTTAGACGATAGCGATCGCCGTCAGCGGTTGCTGATACGCCCACATGATGAAGCGCAAATCGAGCATGCCGTTCGCTGAATGCCAGGGCCGACACATGTTCACCACTCATGATCAATGGCAACAATCGCTGTTTGAGTGCTGTATTGGTCGACCGTCGAATGCAGCCACCCGCAAGTATAATCGCAGCAAGATACGGTTCGATGACTAACCCTCTGCCCAATTCCTGCATGAGCAACATGGTCTCCACCGCACCGCCACCGAAGCCATCGTCTTCGACGTCAAAGGGTAAGGACAGCCAGCCAAGTTCAGCAAACTCACGCCATTTTTCGATCGAGTACGGCGCGTCGCTTTCGACTACCTTCATGCGCGATTCAAAGTCATAGGACTTGTCGATATATTGAACCACCGACTCTTTCAGCATTGACTGTTCTTCGTTGAGTGAAAAATCCATACTTTTTCCTATTCAGGACGCACTGCGCCGCTCCAAAATCATGAGTTAGATGCCGAGTACCGCTTTGGCGATAATGTTCTTTTGAATCTCGTTTGAGCCACCGTATATCGACGCTTTTCGATAATTAAAATAGCGCAATGCAGTGAGACTCGACTGATCATCTTCGATTCGATCGCCCGCATAGCCTGACTCGTACTGCTCGCGAAGATTGGGAAATGCGCCATAACCTGCAAGTTCAAAACACAGGTTGTCGATTGCCTGCTGCATTTCCGTGCCCTTGATTTTGAGGATGGACGATTCGGGGCCAGGCGCTTTACCGGTTGACACCGAAGCCAGCGTCCGCAGTTCGGTGTACTCCAATGCCGACAGCTCAATTTCTACGCGAGCAATTTTCCGTTTGAATGATTCGATGTCAGCCGGTGCTTGGCCTTCAGCGGCGTATTCACTCAACGTTTCTTTTAGGCGACGGAGCCGTTGCTTGGAAACGGAAACACCCGCGATGTTCGCCCGCTCATGCGTGAGCAGCACTTTGCCGTAGGTCCAGCCCTTTCCTTCCTCACCCACCAATTGATTGGCAGGGATGCGCACATTGTCGAAGAAGACGGTGTTGATTTCGTGATCGCCATCCAGCGTGTAAATCGGCGACACTGTAATTCCCGGCGTATCCATTTTGACGAGTAAGAAGCTGATACCTTCTTGCTTGCGCGACACGTCCGAGTTGGTGCGGGCCAGCAAGAACATCCAGTCGGCGTGCTGCGCCAATGTGGTCCACGTTTTCGTGCCGTTGATGACGTACTCATCACCATCCCGATCGGCCCGGGTTTTTAGTGAAGCCAAATCCGAACCCGCACCGGGCTCCGAATAGCCCTGACACCACCACACTCGGCTACTCAGAATGTCGGGTAAGAACTGCGCCTTCTGCTCATCGCTACCGTAGGTGTAGATCACGGGCCCGACCATGCTCAATCCGAATGGGATAATGATGGGGCACTCCGCCGCAGCGAATTCGGTGTAAAAAATGTACTTTTGCGTCGCGCTCCAACCTGTGCCGCCGTATGCCACCGGCCAGTTAATGCCCGCCCAGCCCTTCTCGTAGAGCGCGTGCTGGCTACGAACGTAGTCTTCTTTTGACCAGATCGCGCCATTTCGCCGACGTTCGAGGATATCTTGAGGATATTCGGTCTCGAAATACGCTTTTACCTGAGCCTGAAAGGCGCGTTCTTCATCGGAAAAATTCACGTTCATGGGCGGACTCCTGCGGGCGGATTCGCAAAAAACTTGTCGTCAGCAAGAATAATGCATTGCAACAACCGGTGTAAAGCGAAATCTGATCCAGTGGCGGAATTGGAGGGTGTTACAGCGCGACGAGATAGTGCATCAGCCGTCGTTGAAACGCCTGGCCCGCCCCTTTGTGAACATTTTCTTGGTTGATCATCAGCGCAAATTGCAGACGCCGATTATCGCGGGTTTGGACGTAGCCAGCGGCGGCCGACACATGGTCGATCGTACCGGTTTTCATGTGCACCCGCCCCTTGTAGCTACCCTTGGGAAAGCGTTTCTTCAAACTACCATCAATACCCGGGACGCCGAGAGACGCAATAAATTCTGGCATGTAGGGCGAATGCCACGCGACGTCCAGTAGCTGCACTATGGTGTCAGCCGTGACACGACATTGACGGCACAAGCCGGATCCGTTGGCGATGATCAAGGATTCAACATCGATGCCCTGACGGCTGAGCACTGCCCGTAAAGCCGTGTCGCCCTTGCTCGCCGTGGCGGGCGCGCCATACATCTGCTCGCCAAGTGTCAGAAACAGCTGCTGGCTCATTACGTTGTTTGAGAATTTATTGGTGCTACGGACAACCTCCGACAGTGTCGGCGACGTCAGGCTCATCAATTTGCGACTGTCCGACGGTGCTCGCCCAATAAGTAGAGCCCCATTGAGCCCACCACCCCGCTCTTCCAGTAATGTGCTCAGCGTGCCATACAACAGTTCATTGCTGGGCAGTACTGCGCGGGTTAATTGATAGCGCCCACACGACTTCGGGTACTGGCCCGTGAACATCACCTGTCGACCAGACTCGATGGCCTCCACCGCGATACGCATACGAATGCGATTGCTTTTGCACGCCCCGGTGAGCGCTTTCACACGACTGACCACCTCGAGTCCCTTCACTGCGGGTACGACGCGGATATCGACGAATGGCTTGGCGACCGGAACTAAGGTGAAATTAATCGCGTTGAAGTTGAAAAGCGCCGCATGCGGTCCTACGTTGTATGGCCGATATTGCCGACCGTCAAACGCGCCTGGATCGTGATCCGGCAAGTCGAATAGACTCTCGTCAACGATCAGATCGCCATTTATGGTGTGGATGCCACGAACACTGAGCTGATTAACCAGTGCCCACAGGTTTTCTTGCAAAAACGAGGGATCACCACCGCCAACCACAATAAGATCACCGTTCAACTGGCCGTTTTCCGCCAGGCCGGTTCGCCGCACGTCTGTTTGCCACTGAAAGCCAGGGCCCAGTTCACTGAGCGCCGCGAAGGTGGTGAACATCTTCATTACCGAAGCGGGATTACGCGCAATCGCCGCCTGATAGGACACCATGGGACGTTCGCTATTCACCTCTTTCACGATCAAACTCACGTTCTTGAGATCGATCTTAAGCGATTGAAGACCGGACTGAAGCTCGTCCGGTAACGAACTCGCATCCGCTAGGGCCGGCGCCGCCAACGCGAGATTAAACAGTAACGCAAGCCCCTGCCACAGGACAAAGAGCCGACCTCGAGTCACGATTGCCGAATGTGAGCGCGCGCGATCTGCGCACGAGAAAAGCGTTCACGAAGTGCCTCCCAATCCTTAGACTCCACGCCGCCGAGTCCATACCACCGCTCCAAGATTTCGCTCCATTCCCGATCCGGTTCGGGCAATTCCCCCCGCATCGATTGGGTCAATCGCTCGAGTTTTAGCGCATTGCGTTCGTTTTCGGCATCGGTAGGAGAATCGATTTCGGCCAGCAGTTCTGCCCGCACGCACAGCGCGCGCCGCGCCGCGAGATTCGCCACCCGTGCCTCGGACAACCGTGTAATCGCGTTGGCGTCGCGGGATTCGGTCAATGCCAACAGCGCCTCAAAACGCTTACCGAGTGCTTTGCCTGACGGGCCTCGTACTCCGTCAACGGATGACTGATCCACTGAAAACGTCTCGTCGTTACCATCAATGAGGTGCGCCTCACCCTTTTGACACAGGTGCAGCAGCTCATCCAGCGCCACGCCGGCCTTCTGCTCTTGTGCTACACGCACGCGCCGGATGCGTTGGCGGGCGACTTTCTGCGCATGGCGGTACCGACTTTCCAGTTTTGCCAGGACGTTTTTGGGAATTTGATGGCGTTCACGCCAGCGTTTTTGTGCCGCATCCAGCGCACCTTGCGCCACGCTCGCGTCGCGTTCCGTGTAGCCCTGCTCCGGCGCTTCCGTGTCGTTCAGCAACGCCTCGATTTCACCGCACAGTGCGTCTCGATCAGCGGCCTGCGCCTGCCACGCGGCTTTGGCGTCTTTTTGTTGCTGCTTGAGTGAACCAAAGATGTCATCGCACACGGATCGAAATTCTTCCCAGAGTGCTTGTTCAGTTTTTCGATCACTCTGAACCGTCGGTCGCCAATCGCGTTGTGCACGCTTTGCGGCGCTGGCCAGTTTTCCGCCGCTATCCGAATTCTGACTCTGTTTCAGCCCGTCAATGAGTCGTCGACGCCGCGTAATCTCGGCCTCGCGTTCTTCTTTGAATTGCGCCTCAAGTTTCTGACCAATTCGTTCATACGCTAGGTCGATTTCCTTTCGCATCTTATAGTCGACCGTGCCAGCTCGACGCCACTGTGCGGTCAGCTCTTTGTGCGACTGC
The DNA here is from genome assembly GCA_039028935.1 of Pseudomonadota bacterium. NCBI lineage: Bacteria > Pseudomonadati > Pseudomonadota > Pseudomonadota bacterium. The sequence goes on from JBCCHD010000020.1 coordinate 38,989, forward strand.
GTGACTGCGGCCCAATCCGGTTGTTGCCAGTCGGTCTGGTCGAGCAACGCCTCCAAAGCAGACACGATTTCGCGTCGTTTACTCAGGTTGGCTTTGCGTTCTTTGGCCAGCTGATCGAAGTGTTTTTTGGCGGGCTTATAAGCCACTTTGCAGGCCTGATTGAACGTCTGCCAGTGGGTTTCCGAGGCACGGCCGTCGTCACGATCGAGATCCTGCCAGGACGCACGCAACGCTTTAACCGCTGCCGCCAACGCCTTGGGCGACGCTGGCGGTTCACTGATCAGCGTATTGGCTTGGCCAATCAAATTTTCACGGGCCTGAAGTGTGCCGAAATGTCGCCACTTCTTGTATTCATCGAGCTTCGGCTGCGCCGCTTTTAACGCGGTCTCGATACGCTGTAGTGCGGCCGGCTCAAGCGCTCGATTCGCCGAACGCGCGCGGAGTTTATCGTTCAGCGACATGGCTTTTTTGAATTCGCCTGCCTCCACGGTCGCCTCAAAGGTACTGAGAATGGCCAGCAGTTGTTCGCTGTTGTGCGCGCGCTTCCGCGCGTGCTCGGCCTCGTCCTGATCCAGTTTCGTCAAGACACTTGTCACACGTTGCGCTAACGCGTCAAGCTCCGACACGGATTCGGGTTTCTCGGCGCTCGCCCACTCGCGCTCGACTTGCGCTTTGCGACTGGCCGGCGAGCTATCGTATTGATGCTTCTCCCACTCAGCGACACGCGATTCAAGCTGATCGCGAAGCTTGCGGCTACTTTGATGAGCCGTGATCATGCCGTTTAGTGCTCGGCTCGCCGAGTCAAACTGTGTTTGCTCAAGTCCTGTGTGGTCGGGGATGCGACCCCACTGCTCAACAATTTGCGCCAGAGCCGTCGCGTCGACCTCATCGGTAGCGCTGGCAGACTCAACCATCTCGCGTAACGATTCAAGATCTTGCTTGCACTGCTTCCGCGCGTCCACATGGCCACGGGCGACTTTAAGCTCGGCATCCACCGGCGCTACACATTCCTCAAAGGTGGCTCGCAACGAGTCGCCCATCGCCGCATTTTCCTGGCCTACTGCCCGAATTCGTTGCTCTAAATTCTGACGCTTAGCCTGAAGCGCGGCGACCGCGTCATTCTGTGCCACAACGTGGCTGTCGCCCAACGACCGGCACGCGTCATTGAGGACGCTCACCTCATGATTGAGCGCCTCTGCACGCTTTTGTGCATCGAGCTTTTCTTTGAGCAGTCGATACACCGTTTTGTCTTTGTCTTTAAGCTGCGCACAACATTGCTCAATCGACTCGCGCTCAACTAATGAGTCGGCGGCAAGCTGCCGAACCGGTGCGCTGCCCGATTGCATGGCAAGACGGAGTCGTTGCGCTTCCGGCAATGCCTTGAGCGTTGAAGGCGACTGTAACGCGCCGTGTAAGAGCCTTACCCGTTCATCACTGGGTATCAAGGTGGCGGAAAGGTCTGGCCACTGTGTCCATGCGGCGCTGGCCGCCTGTTCGAATACGCCCTGCCACACCTGCGGGTCTGCGTTGGTGTTCTTTTCGGCAAGTGCCACGAGGCGCGTTCGGGCGATCGCGGCGAGCGATCCTTCTTCTGACGCGTGACGCAAAATGTCCGAGATACTGTCCGCGCGCTGGATCACCACGCTCAGGACCTCGATGTCCCGCTCCGTGCTGAGCGCATCATTGACTGTGGCGATGTCTACGGCATCAGACTCATAGGCTTTAGCCCGTACCGTTGGGTCCGCGTGATTGATTTTGGGGCCGAGCAAACGGTCAAACACAGTGCACTCCATTCGGCACAAAAAAGCATTCACTCGCGATAGCAAGCCGGCGAAGTATAGCAAGGCGATTAAAAAATTGCCTAAACCTCCGTTTGATGGAAACCGGTTTATGGCGTACTGGCGCTGGCACATAACAGTAGAACAATAACCTTGGATCGCGTTAATTGGGAGCGGTTAGTTCTGAGGATTCAGAACGGCAACAGTAGTAGCCGGAAAGCTACCGGTGTGGACAAACTCATTGCTGCCGTTGATATGCTTTTCAAGATAGGTGATCAGATCGTCACGAAGCATTGGGCGCGCATAATAGCTCCCTTGCACCATGTCGCAGGCAATATTCTTGACCAGCTCAAATTGTTGTTGGCTCTCGACGCCATCGGCAATCACTTTCATCTTAAGGCTGTGTGCCATCGCGACTATAATCGCGACAATGGCTTTTTCGTGTTCGCCCTGATCAATCTGCCGGATATACTCGTGAGCTACCTTTACGCTATCAACCGGAAGTTTGGTGAGATAATTCAGAGGCGAATGCCCACTACCGAATGCGTCCACCACAATGTCCACACCGCTGTCTCGCAGTTCGGTCAAGATTTTGGACGCCCTCGGGAAATTACGCATGATGGTTTTTTCGTCTACTTTGAGACTCAGACTTTCTGCGGGTACCCCATTTTGTACGAGCGCCTTATTCACCACATCGCTGATGCTCTGATCGCGAAAATGCACGCTAGACAGCTTTGCCGAAATCTTGTGAGACGTATAGCCACGCTTCTGCAGCATGCGCATGTCTCGGCACACCGACTCGACAACCCACTCATCAAGCTCAACAATGAAGCCAGTTTGTTCAGCCAGCGGTAAAAACACGTCGGGATGAATGACGCCCAATGCCGGATGCATCCAACGCAATTTAGAGTCGATTGCCACTACCGCGTTTTGCTCAATATCGAGCACAGGCTGATAGACGAGGCGCATCTGATCGTAACGCAACGCGTGACGCAGATCCGCCTCGAGCGACAGTCGTTCCGTCGCCATGCGATGCATTGAGTCGTTATAGAACTCAAATTGATTCTTGCCACGCTCTTTGGCCTGATACATCGCAACGTCTGCATTACGCAAGAGCGTATCGACGTCACTGCCGTCCTCGGGAAACGTGGTAATGCCGATACTGGCGCCGACAACGACTTCCTGCCCGGCAATCACAAACGGCTCTTTGAGGGCCGAGAGAATGCGTTGAGCGATCACCACCACGTCGGATGGCTGAGTAATGCTGTCGAGCACGACCGTGAATTCGTCACCACCCAGTCGAGCGATGACATCTGTGCTTTGCTCGTCGGACGCGGTGGCGATCTGATCTTCAACTCGGATGCTGTCCGCTAGACGCACGGCAAATTCTTTGAGCAAGGTATCACCGGCGTCGTGACCAAGCGTATCGTTGACGCGCTTAAAGTCGTCCAAATCGATAAACAACAACGCAGCACTGGTTTCCGACCGTCGGGCTCGAGCAACCGCCCGCTGAAGCGCGTCTTTCAGCTGCGCGCGGTTGGGCAATTTTGTCAGGCTATCGTGATACGCAAGATAGTGCACTTCTCCGCTGGTAACCTGCAGATTATCACTCATCTCCCGAAGACTTTTTGCCAAATCGCCCAACTCATCAGAACGTCTAATCGGCAGTACGGCGTCATAATTACCTTTACCGACTTCGTCTGCATAGGTAGCAAGCTGGCGAATTGGCGTGACCAATTTGCGCGCCAGCCACATCGCAATTATCGCCGTTGTGATCAGCAATATGCCGGTGGTGACTAACACGATGTAAATCTGACGCGCTTGATCCGAATCGATCAACGCCCGGGTATTTGCCACAATGGTCTGCGTTTCTGCCGAGACCGAATCCAAAGATAAGCCAACGGTTACGCCGCTACCGCTGGTGTCGGTCAGCGGCATCGACACGACGACATGATTACCTAACTTCCCTTCTGTCACAGCAGATTCAACACCGGTATGGTCGCGCACCACGTCGGCAATCCGCTGGCCGTACTTCGGAATCGTCGCCTGCCCGTCATGGACGATCGCGCCTTCGCGATCATAGACGTACACGAATGCAACATCGTTGTTATCCAGCGCGGCCTGCAGCTTGAGCTGAATTGAGCGCATATCCAGATCGGCGACGTCGTCACCCAGATTAGCGGCCATGTTCTGCGCAATTGTCGCGCCACGCTGCTCGAGTCGTTCAGTCAACGAATCCTGGAGTCGTTGCGCACCCAGCTCGCTGATCCGTCCAGCAGAATGGCTGAAAAACAGCATCAGCATTGTTGTCATGATCGCGATGACAAACGAAGACAACCCGATCGTTTGCAGCAGATAGCGAGACTGTAGGCCCATGCGCATTAACGATCGCCTCGGCTGATAATGTGATCTTCCGAACCGTCGTTCGACGTGCCGAAACCCGAATACAGTGAAAACTCGTGCAGACGTTGAATATCGTCTTGGGTGGGCGCATCGAAACGTTGGGTATCGAAATACGCGCTTCGCACCGCCTCGGTGCGTTCACTGTCGTGCATCGACTGCAGCAGTTGACTTAAACGAGCCTTGATGTCCGCGTCTAAATCGCTGCGGACAAGCTCAAGTGCACGTACCACGTCACCGGTTTCATGCACAATGCGAAAATCGTCGCGCAGGCTGTCTGGCACAACGTTGGGATTACGCCAACAACTGTCGTTGATCACGCCGACATCAACAATGCCTTTTTGCACCCATAGCGCCGTGTTGTACTCGGATTTAGAGAATCGATAATTCACGTCCTTCTTATCGGATGAGGTCGCGTCCACCATCGCATCGTCGAGTTGTCGCACCAAATTTTTTCCCCGTGCTTCCAATTCGATCTTCGGCACGAAGTAGGCGCTTGTCGAATACGGATGCTCAAAGGCGATGGAGTGGTCATCGAGGTGATCAAGACTGTCGAGCGCGCTGTCCTTACGCACGAAGAACACGCTTTTATACGTCGGAGTTCCGCCGCGCCAACTGCGGCTGAGCACACTCACATCGGCGTTCTTGAGAAAGTACGAAGCGTTGTAGGCGGTTTGTGAAATCCAATCGACACGGCCATGACGAATCAGTTGTGCGAGATGCTCGCGGTCGGTCGCCGTCACCACCACCACGTCGTCGACACCAATTTCGCTGATGTGCTGACGCACAAAGGCGGCCATTGGTTCGAGCGCTTCGTTCACATCGCGATTCGCTGTTTTGATGCCACCCAAAACAAGAATGCGGTTTTGCTCGGCCACCACTGCGCCGCTAATGATCAGCAAAGAACAAACCAACAGGGCACGTAACGCGAAACCGGCGTCCGACTGGACGACGGTGCGCAAGCAAGCGGAGACAAACACGTTCATGGCACGACCCACACAAAGACTATGGGTCAGTCTAGGTCCGCCCGCAGAATCATACTGTTAAGCGGTTCACGGATTGGTTTGACGCCCTATTTCGGTGCCGTTTGGTGAATTCGGTATGGCGGGATATGGTTATCGTGTAATTAATTGATAATTATACTTTTATTGTCTCTCCGATGGTGCGAGTCACGCAGACAGCCACCGGTGTGATGGGATTGGTCACCAATGTTTACATAATGTGTCTATCGCACGACCTCAGTGATGCGGATCGACACGTGACGATTGTCGTTAGGACCCAACGACTGTTCGCCAAAAAGATCGCCAGGGGTCGCGGTCGGGACGCCGCCCAACGACACACGCGCCACAATATCTAGCGCCTCGAATCCAGATAGGGTCCTGGATGGCATCATGGCATTGCGATCATCCAACACAATGTCCAGCGGCAGTTGCCCAAGCGTCGCCCGATGCACGGCGATGGGTGGTCCGCCCTCACCAGCGGGTCGTACAAACACAAACACGTTCGTCGATGGACGCAACGACGGCGTGCTGGACAACGCCGGTTCGAGCGTCACCTGTATGCGCACCGCTTCGGGTGCACCCATTGTGCCAACGTGGCCCGCGGGCATGCCCGTTTGATCACGCTCCGCCTCGGCAGCAGCGATGCGTTGTTCGAGTAATCGAGTAACCGAACGGGCCTCATCGGAATTGATGCGTCGCGAATCGCTGAGCATCGCTTGCCATCGCGCGATTGCGACCTCCCATTGACCAAGACTCGCCGCGACTTCGCCGCCGTACCAAAGGGCTTTACGATGTCCGGGATCCAACTTGAGGGACGCACTGAGAATCTCCGCGCTGCGTGGCCCATCATTGGGCTCTCCACGCGCGGCTAATGCTTCGACCAGATTGAGGTTGGTGTCGACATCACGGCCGCCACTCAATCGAACACTGCTTTCGAGTGAGTCAATCGCAAGCGCTAACTGATCGAACTGTAAGTAGAAGCGCCCCAAGTCACGCCATGCGGTCGCACTTTGTTGATCTTCATGTACGGCTTTTTGAAGCGCATAGAGTTGCTGTGCCGCGGGCGCATCCGGCACACCGAATGGCTGCCAATTCCAATCGCTCAGGTAGACGTACGCGGCCGCCGTTCCGCCGACCACTAAGAGCGCGAATGACGCCGCGGACGGCAACCAAGATTGCCCGCTCGCCGCCCGGTAAACTGGAATCACAATGATGGCGGCCGCCATCAACGTCATCACAAGAGCAAGCACGACAAATGGGAGAGGCACTACGGCTGATCCTCGGGCAGCGACAGATCGCGCTCAGCTTCGTCGGGTGTCGACACACTCTGACGAGAACGGTGTTTCTTTAGCGTACCCCAAAGCAAGGTAACACCGAGTAATCCAACGATGAACGGAAACAGTTGTAGCAGCAGCGTATTGATGCGCCAAGGTGGCCGATAGCGGACATAGTCTCCGTAGCGCTCCGTCATATACGCGTAAATCTCGGTATCCGAGCGCCCCGCCAATAGCATCCCTCGCACCTGTCGTCGCAGATCTTTGGCCAAATCGGCATTGGAATCTTGGATCGATTGGTTCTGACACACCAAACAGCGCAGTTCTTTACTGATCGCCACGTAGCGCGTCTGCAATACGGGATCGTCGAGCGTTTCGGAATCAATTGCATGCGAGGGCGCACAAACAAGGACGATGGTCAGTGCCGCGACGAGTCCAAGCGGGTGGTGTCGAAGGCTCACAGCGCGCTCACCCTTGACAAAAACTCGGCCTGCCAAATAGCCGGTGTTAAAGGTCCCACATGCTTGTGTAAAACCACACCTTCCGCACTGACCAAGAATGACTCCGGGGCGCCGTAAACGCCGAGATTAATGCCGGCGTCACCTACCGGGTCGTAGGCATTGACCACATACGGATCGCCGAGCCGAGCCAGCCAATTTCGTGCGTCCTCACGCGTGTCTTTCCAATTGAGTCCCACAATGGGTAATTCACCCTGTTGTGCGTATTCCAACAGATAGGGGTGCTCGTCGTAGCAGGCTGGACACCAAGAACCCCACACATTGATGACAAAGGCCTTGCCCTTAAAGTCCGACGTGGAGACCGTCTGCAACGGATCATCGAGCGACTCGAGAGTGAATGGGGGCACCGCTTTGCCTATAAACGGCGACGGCACGTATTCAGGATCCTGACCGAGCCCCAATGCCAGAAACACGCTCATCGCTAAAAAGACCAGAAGCGGCACCGCGTAACGCATCAGACAATCACACTCGCCGCCGAGGTTTGTCGCTCGCGAAAATATCGTCGATCGGTCATGGCCAGCAATCCGCCGAGTGACATGATCAGTGCACCGAGCCAAATAAAGCGCACCATCGGTTTGATCTGAAGACGCAAGCTATACGAACCACCACCGAGGTCGTCACCCATCGCCACATACACATCCCGACGCAACCGGGGGTGAATATCGGACTCTGTCATCGGCGACTTTTGCACCAAGTACTGACGTTTCTGTGGACGCAGTTCCGTTAAGGGCTGCCCCTTGTGCTGCACACCCACCACGGCTTCCTCCGCCGTATAGTTAGGACCCTGAACGGTGCCGACCGATTGAAGTGTGAACGTATAGTGTTGCAAGTCATACGACTCGCCGATCTTTAGCGCCACATCACGCTGATCGCTGTAGGCCGACGTAAAGGTCACGCCCGCCACGCTGAGCGCGACACCGATATGCGCGACCAACATGCCAGCCACAGCGCGCGGCAGCCGACGGCCGCCGCGCCAGCTCGCCACCACCTCGCCAAGGCTCGACAGCAGCACCCATAAGGCCGTGGTTGCACCGAGAATGACCATTACTGACGTGCGTTGATAGATGATCAGCGGTATCACAACCGCGCCGACGATCGCCACAAGCGCCGGCATACGGAGCCGACGAATCAGTGCCGCGACATTATTCACCCGCCACACGGTGTGCATTCCCGCACCGAGGAAAACCATCAGGACGAGCGCTAATGGCACAAAATACGCGTTAAACCAAGGCTCTCCCACCGACACCTTGGGCAGCGACAACGCATCGTTAATCAACGGATAGAGCGTGCCAAACAGCACGACAAACGCGGCACTGACGAGCAATACATTGTTCACCAACAGGGCCGTTTCTCGCGATACCAAATCAAATTGCCCATCCTCAACAAAGCGACCCGCGCGAAACGCATACAGCAAAAGCGCACTGCACACCACGACACCGAGAAACAGCAGAATAAAAAATCCACGTTCAGGGTCATTGGCAAAAGCATGCACGGACACGAGGACACCGGATCGCACCAAAAATGTGCCGAGCAGAGATAGCGAAAATGCCAGAATTGATAGCAGCAGTGTCCAACTTTTAAACAGACCGCGCTTGTCGGTGACGGCCAATGAATGGATAAGCGCTGTGCCAATTAGCCAGGGCATAAACGAGGCGTTCTCCACCGCATCCCAGAACCACCATCCGCCCCAACCCAGCTCGTAGTACGCCCACCAACTGCCCAACGCGATGCCAATGGTAAGGAATAGCCATGCGAGCGTAGTCCATGGTCGCGTCCAACGCGCCCATTGAGACGCGACGTCACCGCTCATCATGGCGGCGATGGCGAACGCAAACGCCACTGAAAACCCAACGTAGCCCAGGTAGAGCATCGGCGGGTGAATGGCGAGTCCAGGGTCTTGTAATAACGGATTTAGGTCGCGCCCTTCGAACGCGCCGGGCATAAGACGCCAAAACGGATTTGACGTGAGCAGAATAAAGAGTAAAAAGCCCACGCTGACAAATCCCAGCGTCGCGATCACACGCGAGGAAAAGACATCCGGCAGCCGGTTGCTACCGAGCGCAACCGCACACGTCCAGCCACTTTGGATGAGCACCCACAACAGCAACGATCCTTCGTGAGCACCCCAAACAGCCGCCACTTTGTACAGGGTGGGCAACGCGGTATTTGAGTTACTGGCGACATAAGAGACGGTAAAGTCATCGGCGAGAAACGCGGCAACTAACGTAGCAAACGATAGCGTGGCGAAGACCATTTGACCGATTGCGGCCGGTTTGACGACGGCCATCCAGCTCGCACGATTCGCCCAGGCGCCGGCATAGCCGAACACCATCTGCGCGACCGCCAACATCAAACACAAAATCAGCGCGATATGTCCAAGCTCTGGAATCACGCGCTAGGTCTCCATCGTGGGTCGCGCCGAATCTTCATTTGGCACCGTCGTCATTGTTATGCTGAACTTTTAATGCGTCGGCGACTTCGGGCGGCATGTAGTTTTCATCGTGCTTCGCAAGAATGGTCTCGGCTTCAAACACGCCGTCGGCGTTGAGCTGCCCGGTGGCCACAACACCCTGCCCCTCACGAAACAAATCCGGTAGTAAGCCGGTATAACGCACCGTGACATCATGGGCAAAATCAGTAACGACGAAGCGAATATCGAGTGACTCAGGCGTACGCTCAAAGGAGCCTTCTTTGACCATTCCGCCTAACCGAAAGGGCTGCGCCGTATCGACTTCGCCGGCCGCAATCTGACTGGGATCAAAGAAGTAAAACTTGAGATCTTCGCAACCCCGCAGACCGAACACCGTCGCCAAGGAGACGCCGACCAATAAGACGATCACACTCATCATACGATTGCTTCGAGGTGTCATGAGCGCCTCTCGGACTGCTTCGCGAGCCGCGCACGTTCCGCCGCACGTGACAACCACTTACGCCGATTCGAACGGGCTACCTGCACATTGGCGATCAGCACCAACAATGTGATGACATAGCACGGCCAGACGTAAATGCCATCGCCGTTCATCTGCAGCCATTCCATCATGATGACACCAACTCAATGACCCAACGCTTTCGCTGTTCGCGACGAAGTACCTCGTTGCGGGTGCGCATCAGCACCAACGCGACCAAGTAGAGTGTAAAGGCAAGCATCATCAACAGGAGCGGCCACAACAAACTCGCGTCGATCCCGGATTTACCGGTCACGGAGACACTTGCCGTTTGGTGCAATGTATTCCACCACTTCACCGAAAAGTGAATGATCGGCACGTTCACCACGCCGACGATCGTCAATATCGCCGCGGCGCGGTCACCTTGCGGTCGGTCCTCATAGGCATTACGCAATAAGATCACGCCCATAAATAAAAAAAGCAGAACAAGTTCAGACGTTAGGCGCGCATCCCATACCCAATACGTCCCCCATGTGGGCTTACCCCAGATGGCACCGGTAACGAGCGCTAAGAAGGTTAAAGACGCGCCGGCGGGTGCAATGGCTGCGGCCACGGCATGCGCCAGTTTCATGCGCCAAATCCAACCGATCGCCGCCGCGACGGCCATTGAGGAGTAACTCATCAGCGACAGCCACGCTGACGGCACATGCACATACATGATGCGCACGGTATCGCCCATCTGGTAATCCTGTGGCGCACGCACAAGACCGAGGTACGCGGCGACAATGCCCAGCGCTACGGCCGGCCACAAGACCCAAGGAATGGCCGCCCCCGCCCACCGATAAAAGTGCGGAGGTGAGCTCATGCGATAGAACCAGTTCATGAAAGCGTTCATGGATGTATTCGAATTCCTCGGGTCCGCCGACACACGCGTGGTCAGTGATGCCTTATTCTACCCGTTTGGCCACTGCCTCCTAAGAGACACACACGGCACGTCGCAGGTTCCAATACCCGCCAGGCCGTTCCAAACGCCCATTTTGAAACGAGATTTCGGTCAGTTTTGTGACGCCCGTGGGCTTTTTAACATGCTGATCGTGAAAATCCACTCAGTAATCCCGCCATTTAATCACCGCAAGCCGCCCGTTCTTGCCAAACCGCCCATCCACACCGCTATTCAAGACTCACCCTGAGCGCAGCCGCGGTGGCAAACGGGGTCAGCGTGGCCGTCAGCAGAGTGATCGCCGCCAGCACGTTGAGTGCACCCGACGCACTCAACCCGGCGCCTGCCAGCTCGGTCGCACGCGCACCTAAAATCAACGTGGGCACCATAAGTGGCAGAACTAACACGGAAAACAGCAAGCCACCCTGACCTAAACCGACGGTCAGCGCGGCCCCCATCGCACCGAGCGCGCTCAGGCTCAGTGTGCCCAGCAACAGCGCGAGCACCAGTGTCAGATTGGCCTCGGCCGGTAAATTTAAGGAGTAACCCGCCACCGGCCCCAACAACACCAATGGCAGTCCCGATGTGGTCCAGTGCGCAAACTGTTTTGCCCAAACCTGTAGCCATAACGGCGTTGGTGAGAGCGCCATGAGTTGCAGACTGCCGTCATCATAGTCGCTGCGGAACAACGTCTGAAGCGCAAGCATGGCAGACAGCAAGGCCGCCACCCAGACCACCGGTCCGGCGATGGTGGCCAGCCGCTCAGGCGATGGTTGGGTGCTCAGTGGAAACAGGGCCACCACCACCGCGAAAAAAAGAAGCGGCGTGAGCGTTGCCCCAAACTGGCGCCCAAGCTGCCGCCACTCCTTCAGCATTTGCGCGCGGAGTACCCGCGAAAGGGAGACTGAAGTCATGAGTGCAGCACCAAGGTTTGCCTTTGAGACGACGCTACGCTGGGTACACGGTGAGCGCTCACCAGGGCGCAACCACCCACCTCGAGATGCTGTCTTAATAAGGCGTCCACAAATTCCACTCCAGCCTCATCGAGGTTCGCGTACGGCTCGTCCCAAACCAGAACGGGCGACTGTGTTAGCACGGAACGCAATAACGCAACGCGTCGCCGCTGGCCGGCCGAAAGCTGGCGCGCCAAGCGGGGCAACAACGCCGACAGGGACAGCGACGCAAACGCCGATTCGATGTGCGCCGAGGATAGGTCGCGTTGCAGCCCTGCCCCCCACTGTACGTTTTCCAACACGGACAGAGCGGGATTGAGGCCTTCGAGGTGACCGGCGTAGGCAAGTAGGCCGCCGGCGGTCGGGGAAATTAACGAGCCATCACGCCGCCATTCGACCGATCCGGTTTCGGCGGTGGACAGGCCCGCAAGCACCTTCAAAAGCGTCGTTTTCCCGCTTCCGTTCACGCCTTTGACATGCACAAGTGGGTGCGTTTGAGTAAATTGGGCATGACTCAACAAACAGCGTTCGCCGCGCCATATCTCAAGGTCGCTGTAGGCCACGACGCAGGACGCGTGTTGGCGCGCAAAGAGTGAGGTCATGCAGGTCGCCCCACGAAAAATAAAACTGGTGCCCGGAGCGAGACTTGAACTCGCACTTCCTTACGGAAAACGGATTTTAAGTCCGCAGCGTCTACCAATTCCGCCACCCGGGCTGTTTGCAGCCGCACCTAGTTCGAAATGGAGGCTAGACCCGGAATCGAACCGGGGTACACGGCTTTGCAGGCCGTTGCATCACCACTCTGCCATCTAGCCAGAAATGTCGTTGGGCGGTGCGACGGTGTGGGCACCGCCGCAAGCCGCGGAACTGTAGCATACTGATCTCTTAAATGCAGGCCAATCCGAGCGGAAATTGGCGCTAACTCGCGACGCCCTCTGCCCGCGCCCAACATCGGCGATCAGCGCCGCTGACCGAAGAAATTCAGGCCTTTTTTGCCTCGAGCTGCGCCAGTTGCTCGGGGGTTGCGTCCGTCTGATGATTCGCTTTCCACTCGGCATATGACATGCCATAAACCGCCTCATGGGCCTCGGAAATGTCCAGTTCCACACCCTGCTCATCCGCCGCGGCCACATACCACTTGCTGAGACAGTTGCGACAAAAGTCGGCCAACAGCATGAGCTCGATATTTTGCACATGCTTTCGTTCATCCAAATGTCGAATGAGACGTCGAAAAACGGCGGCTTCAACTTCAGTGCGCGTATCAATATCCAGTTTCTGGCTCATTCATTGCCCTCCTTCAGGCCCAATCTCTCATGCATAAGCGGACTCGTTGTGGTGTATTGCACGCGTACTTTCTTATCGGGTTCTATCCGCTGCTTGATGGCAAACGCGGCGAGCGCGCCCTCGTGAAAACCGGATAAGATCAGTTTCTTTTTGCCAGGATAGGTATTGATATCACCCACGGCATACACGCCGGGCATGGAAGTTTCGAACTTCTCGGTATCCACTGGCAGCGTTTTACGCTCGAGTTCGAGCCCCCAATCCGCGATCGGCCCAAGTTTTGGCGCCAGACCAAAAAAGACCAGCATGTGATCGGCCTCGAGCGCCTCAATTTCGCCATTGTCGCGTTTTACGTGTACGTGGCTGAGTTTGCCGTTGTCGCCCTGCAACGAGTCGACGACCGTTCTTTCCAGTAGTGCAGCTCGACCCTGTGCGACCAGTGCTTTAAATTTTTCGACGGAGGCATCAACAGCCCGATACTCATCGCGTCGATGGACGAGAGTCACATGCTTCGCTCGGTCCGCTAATTCCAGCGCCCAGTCAAGGGCCGAGTCACCCCCGCCAAAAATCACAAGGCGTTGATCAGAAAATCGTTCCGGGAATCGGACACGATAGTGCAGCGATTCCCCCTCGAACGCATCGGCATCGGCCACGCGAATTTTACGCGGCTGAAAAGATCCGACGCCCCCTGCAATCACAACCGCCTTGGCGCGAAATTCGGTATCAAGGTGTGTGCGCAGGACAAACTGTTCGCCCTGCGCTTCCAACTCGGTCACTTCCTGACCAAGATGAAGCCCCGCGTTGAACGGTTCGATTTGCTTGAGCAGATTCTCGGTTAGCTCCTGTCCGGTGCACACCGGTACAGCCGGTATGTCATAAATTGGCTTGTCAGGATACAGCTCAGCACATTGGCCACCGGGTTGCGAAATCGAATCAACCACCTCACAACGCAGGCCGAGCAAGCCGAGCTCAAACACCTGAAACAATCCGCAGGGTCCGGCCCCAATTATGACCACATCGGTATCAATGTGCGGTGTGTCGCTCATAATGTCTCCCGGAAGGCTCCATAGCGTAGCGTGGTTTGCGTGAGGCGGATCCACAAAAAAAGCCCACCATTGGTGGGCTTTGGAATCTGGAGCGGGAAACGAGACTCGAACTCGCGACCCCGACCTTGGCAAGGTCGTGCTCTACCAACTGAGCTATTCCCGCAATGCCGTCCCACAACGTAGTGTGGCGAGCGGCGTATTGTAGCCGCTGACCGTTCTTAGTCAAGCGATTGGCCCCACATTGGGCAAAATATCACGACCTCCTGCTCACCCGCCGCCATTGCCGCCACTAATCGATATCGGTGGTGAAATGCGGCATGGCCGACCGCAGATAGATGGCCATTGAGATCAGTGTGAGAATCGCCGCGATAAACAGCGCCGCCATGCCAATCCAATAAATGGGGATGCCGTAAAACGGCTGCTCCCAGAGCATCCACGCGAGCGCGGTGATTTGTGCCACCGTCTTGATTTTGCCGACCGGCCCAACCGCCACCACATTGCGATTGCCGGCCTCGGCCATCCACTCGCGCAACGCTGAGATCGTGATTTCGCGCCCGATGATAATAGCGGCACCCAACGCCACCGGGATACCCCATGCGTCGGGCACCGAATGAACGATCAGCACCAGTGCCGTGGCCACCATGAGCTTGTCGGCTACCGGGTCCAGAAAGGCCCCAAATCGGGACGTCTGATTCCACTTGCGCGCCAGATAGCCATCGAGGATATCGGTGAGTCCGGCGGTCACGAAGATCAGGCTGCTCGCAGGTCGAGCCCATTCAAACGGGAGGAAAAACACCAACACGAAAAGCGGAATCAACGCAATACGCAGCCAGGTAAGCAAAATGGGGGCGTTCATTAAATTGCGGTTTCCGTATTAAGCCTCATGGATCTGAGTGTAAATGGTTTTGGCCAATTTTGGACCAATTCCGTCAACTTTCTTAAGATCATCGATACCGGCCCGCTGCACGCCTTGCAAGCCGCCAAAATGCCGCAACAACACACGGCGACGCTTGGCACCTAATCCTGGAATATGCTCGAGCACCGACGTTGTCGCTTTCTTGTCACGCCGTGTGCGGTGACTGCGCACAGCAAAACGATGTGCTTCGTCTCTCACCTGCATCAGAAGCCGCAGCGCCGCTGAGTGATTGCCAGGCGTGATCCAACCAGCACGTCCATGAATAAACAGGCGTTCATGACCCGCTCGCCGCTCAGCGCCCTTGGCGATACCCACCACTAATGGCTCTTCAATTTGGAGCTCTTCAAGAATCGCCGCAGCGGCACTCACCTGTCCTGGGCCGCCATCAATCAAAAGGATGTCAGGCAGTGGCGCCTCGCCGCGTTTAATACGGGTATACCGACGTTTGAGTGCTTGCGACATCGCGCCATAGTCGTCGCCCGGGCTCACTCCCTTGATATTGAAACGTCGATATTCCGCGTTGCGCATCGCCTCGCGATCAAAGACCACACACGCGGCGCTGGTCAAATCGCCTCCCGTATGGCTAATGTCGAAACACTCAATTCGTTCAGGCGTTTCCACATCGAGCAACTCACCCAGCGTCTCGAGCTGCTGTCTCACCTGTAGGCTGCTGGCTTGGCGTAATGCCAATGCGTGTTCGGCATTGGTAATTGCCAGCTTCAACCAGCCCGCGCGATCCTGCCGCACGCGATGCCGAATGCGCACGGTGCGTTCGATCTTCGCGCTCAGAGCTCCGGCGATCCAGTCGGCATCCGGCAAGGCATGATTGACGATGATTTCCGGCGGCGCGCCACGCGACAAATAGTATTGCGCCAAAAACGCTGACAACACCTCGAGCAATTCCGCGTCGGCAACCACGCGAGGAAAGTAGCTGCGTGTACCAAGATTGCGTCCGGCCCGAATAAAGATCACGGTGACACAATGTGTGGTGCCATCCGTTACCGCGGCCACCACGTCCATATCCACCGCGGCACTGCCGACCGCAAGCTGACGCTCCTGGATCTGCTTTAGTCCAGCAAGCTGATCGCGATAGTGTGCCGCGGACTCATAGTCCTGCTCACTCGAACTTTTGAGCATGCGCCGCTGAATGTCGTCGGTAATTTTTTCGCTTTTGCCTTGAAGGAAATACAGCGCATGCTGAATATCAGACTGGTATTCCGTCTCACTGATCATGCCAACACAAGGTGCCGAACACCGCTTGATTTGATGCTGCAGGCAGGGACGGGAACGATGCGAGAAAAAGGTGTCGTCGCACGACCGTAAGCGGAATAGCTTTTGCAGCAGCTGCACCGCTTCTCGCACAGCCAACGTACTCGGATAAGGCCCGAAGAACTTGCCCTTGCCGCGACTCTTGCCGCGATAAAAACTCACACGCGGATAGGATTTATGCGTGGATACCCGAATGAATGGATAGGTTTTATCGTCTCTGAGCAACACGTTATAACGTGGTTTTAGCTGTTTGATCAGCGTGTCTTCCAGAATAAGCGCTTCGGCTTCTGTGTTCGTCACGGTGATATCCACACGCGCCACGCGCCGCATCATGAGTTCCACTTTGCGGGTTTGTTTATGTTCGCGAAAATAGGAGGCGACGCGTGAACGAAGATTGCGCGCTTTGCCGACGTAAATCACCGTATCCTCCGCATCGACCATGCGATAGACACCCGGCCGGCGGGTTAGGCGCGAGAGAAATTCCGCCGGCTCAAACGCGCCGGGTTCAACGGGAAAGCCATCTCTGAGTTCATTATTCTGATCGCTCGGCATACCGGTATCTTATTCTGTCTCGGCCTGCGTCAGTGTCGCCAATTTACGCAGTTTTATAAACACATCATCGAACATCGCTTGTGTAAGGCGTCGCGTGTTCGTGTTGTAACGGCTACAGTGATAGGAGTCGAGCAGTGTCAATCCTGTGGCGACTGAATGTACCGCGCCATGCCCAAATTTGGCCGCATTCAGTTTGAGCGACAGGGCTTTCAAGACCGCATTATGCGCGATTCCTCCCAGTGCCAACACCACACCCGGCCGCGCCATATCCTGAATATCACGTGCCAGAAACGGGTTGCATTCATTAATTTCCGCGCCAACCGGCTTATTGGCGGGCGGCAAACACTTCACAGCGTTGGTAATCCGACACCCGTTCAGCGTTAGGCCATCGCGTCGATGCCGTGAGTCGGGTCGGCTGGCCAATCCGTGTCGGTGCAGCGTTTCATACAACACATCACCGGCGTGGTCACCCGTAAAGGGGCGCCCGGTGGCATTGGCGCCATGCAGTCCAGGTGCCAGACCGACAATTAAAATCGGTTCTTTTTTGCGACCAAATGCCGGTACGGGATAGCCGTAATAGTCCGGATATTGACGGCGCACATCCTTGAGAAACCGGGCCAGTCGTGGGCAGCGCGTGCAATTTTTATTGAATGCGGCCCCGCCCATCGCCATGGCTACGCGCTGAATCGACCGAATTCTTTAATAGAAATAAGATTAATAGTATCACCTAACCTATTCATTTATATCTTTTTACTATCAATCAATCCGTAATGCATAGCGAGTCGAACCAGCTCCGGCACGTTATCGACACTGGTTTTTTGAAAGATTCGCGTGCGGTAGGTACTCACCGTTTTGGGGCTGAGATGCAGCATGTTCGAGATGTCGCGACCCGCGTACCCCTGCGCGATGAGATTACACACCTGCAGCTCGCGCTCTGAGAGCTGATCAAAAGGCGAGCCCGTGTCGCGGCCGGATAGGGAGGCTTCAGCCATCTGTCGAGCGATCTCCGCGCCTAAAAACCGCTCCCCGGCCATCACGCGCCGCACGGCGTCAAGCATTTCACTGGGTTCACATGACTTGGTCAAATACCCCATCACACCCATTTCAAGTATGCGTTTGGTCATTGGACCCGCCCCATCCATGGTCAGACAGATTATTTTCACATCGAAGCTCGCCAGCACGCGCCGCATGGCTTCGACGCCTCCAATGCCCGGCATGTGCTTGTCCATCATGACCAGGTCAGGCTTATGCAGCCGAACCAGATCCAGCGCCTGCTCCCCGGTGTCGGCCTCACCAACGACGACCATATCAACGGCGCCCTCGATTATCTTGCGAATGCCGGTACGCACAATCTTGTGATCGTCGACCAGCAACACTCGAATCACCGCCTTACCCCTCGCTCGCGCTTACTCGTCTCGCTCAACTTACGCGTTCGGCTCCATATGGTCGATGACGGCCTCGCCAAACCCCTTGGTACCGACTAAGGTCGCGCCCGGAATCAGTCGCTCGAGTTTTTCTTCCACCGTGCGTCGACGCGCAAGGTCTCGTTTGGTGCGTTTGGCAGCCGTATGCACCAGCGCCAGATCGAACGTCAGCTGCTTGGCGGCAATGGCACCACGCACGCCATTAAGAATGAGATCGGCGGCTTCCGTCCAGCCAAGGTATCGCAACATCATTTCGGAGGAGAGAATGAGTGACCCTGGATTAACCCGATCTTTGCCTGCGTAGCCTGGTGCGGTGCCATGGGTCGCTTCAAACACTGCAACGCCGTGACCGATGTTGCCGCCCGGTGCAATTCCGATGCCGCCGACCTGTGCAGCCAACGCATCCGAAATATAATCGCCATTGAGATTGAGTGTGGCAATCACATCGTATTCTTCGGGCCGCAATAATATTTGTTGGAGGAAATTATCCGCGATCACATCTTTAATCACGATAGGATGCCCTGTTCGCGGATTGGTAAATTCACACCAAGGGCCACCATCCACTTCGACCGCACCAAACTCTTCCTTGGCCAGCGCATAGCCCCAATTGCGAAATGCGCCCTCAGTAAACTTCATGATGTTGCCCTTGTGCACAAGCGCCACCGATGTGCGATCGTTTTCAATGGCATATTGTATGGCTTTGCGAATCAGGCGATCGGAACCCTCTTTGGAGACCGGCTTAATGCCGATACCGGAACTCGATGGAAATCGAATCTTGCTCACGCCCATTTCCTGCTGCAGGAACGCGATCACTTTATGCACGTCCGGTGTACCCGCTTCCCATTCGATACCCGCATAAATATCTTCGGTGTTTTCGCGGAAGATCACCATATCGATTAAATCGGAGTCTTTTGTGGGCGTCTGAATGCCGGTGAAATTTTGCACCGGCCTAACGCATGCAAACAGATCCATCGACTGACGAATCGCCACGTTCAGTGATCGCATGCCGCCACCGACAGGCGTCGCAAGTGGGCCTTTGATCGACACCACATAGTCGCGCATGGCGTGCAGCGTCTCATCCGGCAGCCACGCTCCACTCGCGTATTCTTGCGTGGCTTTGGAACCCGCGTAGACTTCCATCCACTCGATCTTGCGCTGATCCCCATACGCCTTCGACACCGCCGTATTCACAACATTGATCATCACCGGACTGACATCAATTCCGATGCCGTCACCCTCGATGTACGGGATAATGGGCTGATCAGGCACATTGAGCGTGCCGTCTTCATTCGTCGTTATTTTCTCGCCCTGTTCAGGCAGTGTAATTTTTTCGTAGAGCATCGTGTCGAAGATCCTTCGCAGTATTAATTGAGCCACATACGCGCAGCCCGCCGTCAATAAGTTAAGTCGCTGATGATAGCACCGACCGGCGTCGGGCGCCTTCTCAGGCATAAACAACGCGCACAAAAAAGCCCGAACGCCACGAGGCGTCCGGGCCGCAGACTGCACCGCCCGATTAGGCGCGGCGTGAGTTCTCAGTATCGAACTGATTCATTGTGTTGTTTTCCCCGGAGGCTTTGAGCGCCTGGTCGCCGGAGAAATACTCTTTGTGATCGTCGCCAATGTTAGAGCCGGACATGTCCTGATGTTTCACACAGGCCAGACCCTGACGAATTTCCTCTCGCTGAACGCCTTTCACATACGCGAGCATGCCCTCATCGCCGAAATAGCCTTTCGCTAGATTGTCGGTAGACAACGCCGCAGTGTGGTACGTCGGCAGCGTGATGAGGTGATGGAAAATGCCGGCTTCTCGCGCCGCATCCTGCTGGAACGTACGAATTCGCGAATCTGCCTCACGGCCCAAGGCTGAGTCGTCGTACTCCCCGCTCATGAGGTTGTCGCGCGCATAATCGGACAGGTCCTTACCCTCTTCCTGCCACGCGTCAAATACCTGTTGGCGAAAGTTCAGCGTCCAGTTAAACGATGGTGAGTTGTTGTAGACGAGCTTCGCGTGCGGAGCCTGTTCGCGAATCTTGTTGACCATGCCGGCAATCTGCTGAAGGTGCGGCTTCTCTGTTTCAATCCATAGGAGGTCCGCGCCGTTCTGCAAGCTCGTGACACAGTCCAACACGACCCGGTCAACGCCCGTATCCGCTTTGAATTTGTACAAACCGTTTGGCAGTCGAACAGGCTTGACCAATTTACCGTCAAGCTTGAGCACAACATCCCCTTCGTTCAAATCCTCAACGCCTGCGACCTCGGTGGTCTCCAAAAAGGCGTTATAACGCGAAGCGAGATCCCCTTCCGTGTTAGAGACAGGAATTTTCTGGGTGAGCCCGGCACCCAACGAATCGGTGCGCGCCACAATCACCCCATCATCCACGCCGAGTTCCAAAAAGGCGTAACGTACGGCGTTGATCTTGGCAAGAAAATCCTCGTGCGGCACAGTGACCTTGCCATCCTGATGACCACACTGTTTGGCATCGGACACTTGGTTCTCGATTTGAATACAGCACGCGCCCGCTTCGATCATCTTCTTGGCCAACAGATACGTGGCTTCCTCATTACCAAAACCTGCATCGATGTCAGCCACAATCGGCACCACATGCGTCTGAAAGTTGTCGATGGCGTTTTGTGCGGAACGCTCAGCGGTTTCGTCACCCGCTTCGCGGGCGGAATCCAGCGCTTTAAACAGGTGCCCAAGTTCGCGGGCGTCTGCCTGCTTTAGAAAGGTGTAGAGCTCTTCAATGAGCATCGGCACCGACGTCTTCTCGTGCATCGACTGATCGGGCAGCGGACCGAATTCGGAACGCAGCGCAGCCACCATCCAACCGGACAGATACAGATAGCGACTCTTGGTCGTACCGTGATGTTTTTTCACCGCAATCATCTTTTGCTGACCGATAAATCCGTGCCAGCAACCGAGCGACTGCGTGTAATTCGCTGGATCAGCGTCATAGGCCGCCATGTCGGCGCGCATAATGCCAGCCGTGTAGCGCGCGATGTCCAGTCCGGTACGAAAACGATTCTGGGCGCGCATGCGTGCCGCATGCTCAGGAGAGATGGCGTTCCAGGCGGTGCCCTGGTCCTGACACAGTTTCTCGACCTGTTGGAGATCGCGGTTGTAATTCGACATGGTGATTCCTTGAAAGTGGTTTCAGATGTTACAAAAGAAGCGTAAAGCTTAGGATCTCTGGCATAATTAATCTAATTTATCATCTTTATTTCCGTCATCATTAAAATGAATATTAATCAAATAGATCTTAACCTTCTCATTTACCTAGATATTTTGCTGCGCGAGCAAAATGTCACGCGCGCAGCGAGTTACCTTAACGTCACGCAACCGGCCATGAGTAATGCCTTGCGTCGGCTACGTGCGCTGTTTGACGACCCGCTGTTGGTTCGCACGCGGGATGGCATGCAACCCACCGAACGCGCCTTGGCGTTGGCGCCGAGCGTTCACCAAATTGTGGCGCAGGCCCAACAAGTGGTGGCGCCGGAAGCCCAATTCGACGCGTTACACAGTCAACGCGTGTTCCGCATATCGGCCAGCGACTACGCCGAATCCGCCCTACTGCCGGCCGTCTTGTCGCGCTTGCGTTCCGACGCGCCAAACATTTGCCTCGACGTGTTAACCCCCAGCGACGTGGAGTTTGCCGACGTCGAACGTGGCAAGGTCGATCTGGTGATCAATCGGTTTGACACGCTCCCGAAATCCTTCAACAGCCACACGCTGTGGGCGGACAGCTTCTCGTGTTTGTTCAGTCGACTCAATCCACTGCGTCACAATTTCACCCTGCCTGCCTATTTGCAGGCCAAGCACGTGTGGGTGAGTAAGACGGGTATGGGCGTGGGCGTGGGCGTCAATCCTTCCGCCGTGCAGCAATTGGGCTGGGTCGACGAGGCGTTGCGTCAATTAGGTCATCAGCGCCAGATCAGCGTCTTCACACGTCATTATCAGACCGCGATGCGGCTGGCAGAACAACATGATCTGGTCGTCACGCTACCGAGCCGCACGACCCGGCTGCAGGCGCAAAACGATCGGATCGTCATCAAAGCACCGCCTTTTCCGATCGAGGATATTGAACTTAAGATGGCCTGGAGCCCATTGGTTGAACACAGCGCCGCCCATCGCTGGCTGCGGCGCACGATTGTGCAGGCAGCCAGTTCGGTGATATCGGATAAGGGCGAGCGCTGATGCCCGACGTTGCGCCCGTCAGCACGAGGCGCTGACGACCTGCACACTACGGACGATCTACTTGTCGGTGATGCCTGCGATGCGCATAGCCAGCTCCATCGACTGCTCGTAGTTGAGCCTCGGATCCACCGTCGACTGATACGCCCGAACCAAATCATTGTCGGTCAGACCGCGTGCCCCACCGGTGCATTCGGTGACATTGTCCCCGGTCAGCTCAATGTGTACGCCGCCCAACCGAGAACCGCACGCTTTGTGCACCTCAAATGACCCCTCGACTTCACTCAAGATGTTTTCATATCGACGGGTTTTGAGTCCGGAGCTGCTGTTCTCGGTGTTGCCGTGCATCGGATCGCAAACCCATAGCACCAGCGAACCGGTGGCTTGCACAGCTTTGATCAGACCCGGCAATCGTTCATGCACGTGATCAGCACCCACGCGATGAATCAGCACAATTCGACCCGGTTCGTTGGAGGGGTTAAGCACCGCCAGCAGCTCCTGAAGCCACTCGGTGTTCATTCCCGGTCCGATCTTGATGCCCAATGGATTCTTTATGCCACGGAAAAATTCCACGTGCGCGCCGTCAAGCTCCGCCGTGCGCATGCCGATCCAAGGCAAGTGGGTGGTGAGATCGTACCAACCACGACGACGTTCAAGATACCGCGTTTGCGCCTGCTCGTAGTGCAAATGCAAGCCTTCGTGGCTGGTATAGAAATCGACGCGATTGGCCTGATGCACTTTGCGCCCAGAGATCGATTCGAAAAAATCGAGCGAATCGGCAATCGATCGCGCAATCTCTCGGTACTGCTGGGCCATGGGTGAGTGGCTGACAAAATCGAGATCCCATAATTCAGGGTGGTGCAGATCGGCAAACCCGCCGTCGACCAACGAGCGAATAAAGTTGAGCGTGAGACCCGCACGCGTGTAGCCACGCAATAATCGATGAGGATCGGGGATGCGGTGCGCCGGGGTAAAATCTGGCGCATTCACCAAGTCGCCGCGATAGCTGGGCAACGTCACACCGTCTCGTGTCTCGGTATCGGCCGAGCGCGGTTTGG
Source organism: Pseudomonadota bacterium (assembly GCA_039028935.1). Classification (NCBI taxonomy): domain Bacteria; kingdom Pseudomonadati; phylum Pseudomonadota; species Pseudomonadota bacterium. The sequence goes on from JBCCHD010000020.1 coordinate 62,479, forward strand.
CATACTGGCCCGCAATACGCCCGACGCGGATCACCGGCTGCTTAAATCCGTGCATCATCACCATGCTCATTTGCAGCAGGATTTTGAGTTTATTGACGATGACCTCACTACGGCAGTCGCCAAAACTCTCCGCGCAATCGCCACCTTGCAGCAAAAACTGCTCACCGCGCTGCGCACTGGCGATGTTCTCTCGCAGCTGATCGATTTCACCCGAGGTCACCAGCGGGGGTAGCGAGGAAAGCTGTGCCACCACGTCGGCGAGCGCAGCTTGGTCAGGATAGTTCGGTTGCTGGCTTGCTGTACGCGTTTGCCAACTCGCCGGATGCCATTCATTTGTCGCGATTTTTCTGCTCATGCGTCGAGAATAACCAAATTGGTGTAGTGCACCAACAGTTTCTGCTGGTATCAACTGAGCGCTCTTGGCAAAATGCCCGGCATTTGACCTAACCCACAGTCTGGGCACGGAGAGACGACATGCAAGACATACTCAAACAACTCAACATAAGTCCGACCAACTCGGGCACCTGGTCGGGTGCCGACGGCTGGTCGTCCACGACCGACGCGGGTGTGATCGAATCGGTTAATCCCACCACGGGTGACGTCATCGCCAGCGTGTACGCGGCCTCCGCGGACGATTATGAAACTGTACTCGCCAATGCAACGGAGGTGGCCAAGGCGTGGCGCAAAGTTCCGGCCCCGGAGCGCGGCGAAGCGGTGCGTTTAGTTAACGAGGAGTTGCGCGCCAACAAAGAAGCGCTGGGCGCGCTAGTCACTTTGGAAAACGGCAAGATTCGCGCCGAAGGCGAGGGTGAAGTTCAGGAGATGATCGACATCGGGGATTTTGCCGTTGGCCAATCGCGCATGATGTACGGTAAGACGATGCATTCGGAACGACCCGATCATCGCATGTACGACCAATGGCATCCGCTCGGCGTGGTCGGCGTGATCAGTGCGTTTAATTTCCCCGTCGCGGTGTGGTCGTGGAACGCCTTTTTGGCGGCAATTGCCGGGAATGTCAGCATCTGGAAGCCCTCTCCTAAAACCCCGCTGACGGCCATTGCTGTGCAGCACCTGTGCAATCGTGCGCTTGAGAAACATGGCTACCCAGCCATTTTTCAACTATTCATCGACGACGACAATAAACTCGCACAACGCTTTGTCGACGATCCCCGCGTGAACCTGGTGTCATTTACCGGTTCCTGCGAAATCGGTAAACATGTCGGTCAATGCGTCGCGGCTCGCATGGGTAAATCACTGCTCGAGCTGGGCGGGAACAACGCGCTCATCGTCGACGAATTTGCCAACTTGGATTTGGCCGTGCCGGCCATTGTGTTTGGCGCCATCGGTACGGCGGGCCAGCGTTGTACAAGTACGCGCCGCGTTTTCGTACATCGCTCGCATTTTGACGAACTCAAAGCGCGCTTGGTCAAAGCGTATGGCCAGGTGCGTATCGGTGACCCGCTCGAGGCATCGACCCTGATGGGACCGTTGATTGACGAATCATCGGTGCAGCGCTATCTCAACGCGATTGCCAATGTCAAAGCCGCCGGTGGCGACATGCTCATCGAAGGGGAGCGTCTCGATCAACCCGGTAATTTTGTGAGTCCGTCGATTGCGGTGGCGAAGAACGAGTGGGAAATCGTCCAAGATGAGACGTTTGCGCCGCTACTGTACGTTATCCCGTTTGACGCGCTGGATGACGCAATCGCGATGCAAAACAATGTGCGCCAAGGCCTATCGTCGGCCATTTTCACGCAGAATCTGTCACACGCTGAGCAATTCCTCTCAGCCGTCGGCAGCGACTGCGGAATCGCCAACGTGAATATCGGCACGTCAGGTGCGGAAATTGGTGGCGCGTTTGGGGGCGAAAAAGAAACGGGTGGTGGGCGCGAATCCGGCTCCGATTCGTGGCAAAACTATATGCGACGGCAAACCAACACGATCAATCACGGAACGGAACTGCCTCTGGCGCAGGGCATCAAGTTTGATTTATAGCAGCTCGACACGCCACAACCTGAAACGCGCGACCTCCGGCGCGCGTTTTTTTATGGGTTTTTCGCCCAAAACCGATTCGTTGATCGCCCCTCAGAGCGACTCGTCAACGCCGTATTGCGTTTCGATGCAGCGACCCAACAGCAGAGTTCAACGTGTTCGTTGATGAAAAATGCCGACAATTAACAGTGTCAGCGGCACGGGATATCGTGTTAACCCACGCTCAGTGCGGCTGAACTGAGTTAGCTCGCCTGGCCATTGGCGAGCTCTTCCTCTGTGGCATCGCGAATATCGACAATCGTCACATCGAAATTCAGCGTCATACCTGCCAGCGGATGGTTCGCATCGACCACCACGCCGTCTTCTGAGACGTCTTTCACCACCACGCGTTGCACCTGTCCGCCTTCACCCTCAGCTTCAAACGCCATGCCCGGTTGAATATCGTCGATGCCCTGAAACAATTCGCGCGGCACCGTTTGCATCAGCGCCTCAACCACTTCGCCATAGCCCTCTTCCGGCTCGACCTTCACGGTCAACGAATCGCCAGACGTTTTACCCACGAGGGCCTTTTCCAGCCCCGGAATGATGTTGCTTGCCCCATGCAAATACGACAATGGTTCAGCCCCTTCCGAGCTATCGAGTGTGTTGCCGTCGTTGTCGGTCAAGGTGTAGTGCATGCTGACAACTAGGTTGTCACCGACCATTAAGGACATCTGGCTTCTCCAATGAGTGAATTTGACGCGCGAACTGTACTCCCTTTTACAAGGGATTACCTCTTATTGCGACGGATTACCCGTGGGCCGCTTGATAAACTGCTCGGGGCAGGATGTGAGCGAATAGCCGATCACCTCCGGATCGCACGATAACGCGCCCTCCGGCACATAGCGAAACTGCCCAACCACCGGCAGATGATCGGAGATCGCCCAGCTTCGGCCGTGCACCACCTCCGCAGACAGGGGCCGCCACTGGTTGCTGTAAAACACATAATCGATCGTTCGATCCGGCTCCGAGACGGTTGGATCGTTTGGAATGTGTGTGTACCAGTCCTTGGCATCTGAGCGCTGAAGATTCAGTAGCGCTGGGATCGCACCATACGCCTCATAAAATGGCGCGATCGCGGTACGCTCATCGTAGTTGCCGGTGCGTGCAGCCAATATGCGCTGCCGTTGCCTATTGCCGTCCGGGGGTAGCAGGTTTAAATCGCCACCCAACACCCACGGTACCGCCGCCTCATCCAGCGCGCCCACGATTTCCAGCGCACGACCCACCTGCTTTTGCATGACGCCGGTGCCGGCGCCCCACGCTTCAAAATGCGTATTGAGCATCGCGATTTCGCTACCGTCCGTGGTCGGGTGCCGTGTTTCCAAAATGGCGCGCTGAAAATAGAATGGGCGCTCAATGGGGTTGATATCCGGTCGCGGTAACTGATGACGAACCGCGGATGACAGCTTATAACGCGATAGCGTTAACAAGCGTAAATCCACCGGGCCCATGATACTGGGGTGGAGAATGTACTCGGCCTGCCAGTACGACGTGTCGGCATGGCATGGAAAACGCGTGCCTAGGCGCTCGATAAGATCACCGATCTGATCAACAAAGTGTGTTCGACTATCCGCTTCGCTGTTGATTTCTTGAATTAAAACAACATCGGGGTCTTCACGCTCAATGAGGCTTGCCACTTCCTCAATGCTCCAGCGAATGTGTTTCAGTGAGGGCCGATCCGCGAGTGTTTTCCCCGCGCGCGCCACATCGGCAACACGCTCCGTATCGGTTTGATCGATGTCATAGAAAAAGACGTACTCTTTACTCGCCATGTACTGCACGTTCCAACTGAGCACGCTAAGCGGTAATTGGGCATCGTAGGACGGTGCGGGTTCACGACAGGTGACGGCCACCGGCTCAAGGTCGGCGGGTTTAAAGGCACGTAGCCACAGGGCAAACACAAACAGCACCAACAAACCGACCACGCCGACGATCAACTTGAGGGCAATGCCCAGCAAGCGTCGCATCAAATTGGGCCGCATGAGGGGGGATTCGGGACGGTCAGAATTAGGCATCGGTGGATTTTACGGATCACAAAGCAGTGAGTGTAGCAATGGAATCGCCTAACGCCCACCAATGGCATCCCTCGAGGCGTGTCGTACCCGCACGACAACCCGCGTATACTCATGACATGCGCGTGATTGGCGCTGAGTTTATTTTGTTTTCAATGCGCCAGCGGCGCCGGAGTATTGCAGTGACGTACCAGCAATTTGAAGTCGATCGATCCAATCTTTCTTCGCACCGAATCCATGACCTGGAACGCCCTGCCCTGACGTCCGGCCAAGTCCGTGTGCTAATCGACCGGTTTGCGTTGACCGCCAATAACATTACCTACGGGATTGTTGGCGACCGCATTGGCTATTGGAAATTCTTCCCGGCGGCGGACAACTGGGGACAAATTCCAGTATGGGGATTCGCGGATGTTATCGAGTCGCTCAATGATGAAATACCGACGGGAGAGCGACTCTATGGTTACTTTCCGATGGCCACCGAATGGGTTTTGTCGCCGACCGGGATCAAAGCGCAGCACCTCATCGACGGCACCGAACATCGAGCGGCACTGCCACCGGTATACAATAGCTATTCGCGCACGAATAACGAATCGTACTATCAGTCGGAACTTGACGATGAGCGGGTTCTGCTTATGCCGCTTTATGCCACATCCTATTGCCTGTACGATTTTGTCTGTGCAAACGATTACTTCGATGCACCGCATGTCGTGATCACCAGCGCGTCGGCCAAAACGTCGATCGGCTGCGCCTACGCGTTCAAGGAAGATCCAAAAACACGGACCATCGGCTTAACGTCCAGCGGCCAATTCGAACGAGTCAAAGCATTGGACCTGTACGATGAGGTCTACACGTATGACGACCTGCAGAGCGTCAGCACCGACGTCCGTACGGTGATTATCGATATCTCTGGTAATGGCAACGTGCTTTCGGCGTTACACGAGCGCCTGGGCGACAACATGGCTTACACCTCAAATGTCGGCCTCACCCATTACGACAACAACACCATGGGGCCACATTATATTCGAGATCGGAGCGCCATGTTTTTTGCACCTGGACACATACAGCAACGCGCCCAAGAATGGGGCCCCGGTGTTTTCCAGGAAAAATCATTCAAATTTTGGCTTAATGCCTCGATTGCCAGTCGCCGCTGGCTTGAAATCGATCGACATGAAGGGATGAACAGCGTGCCTCAGGTATTCGATGACGTTTTAAAAGGGAACGTGCCGGCCGATCGAGGTGTTGTCATCAAACTGTAGCGGAGCGTCTGCGCGTATGGCGGCAATGTCTGCCGAACAAAAAAAGCGCGGGCTCAGCCCGCGCTTTTGTATCTCCAGGATAAAACGTCACTACCAATCGCAGTAGGACGGATCAATTTCTTCTCGCACTTCATCACCATGGCGGTTTTCGCGAACCTCGAAGCAATTGCCGTCGCGATCTCGAAACAGATGGACATCATCGCTACGCCCATAAGTGCCTTCGCGAACGACGCGAGTCGTCACCACCGTGTCACGATCATGATGATGCCCCGAATTGGCAATCGCCGAGCCGAGCAGTACACCACCTAACAGATACCCGTATCGATCGTAGTGACGATGGCGGTAGTGGCGATGACGGTTATAGCGGTAATTGTGTCGATAGCCTCGATTGTAGTAGCCACGATAGCGGTTGTTGTACCGATAATGGGGCCGGTTGTAGTGCCGATAGCTGCGGTAGTGCTTGTTTGTTCGAGCACGTCGATTTGCATCGCGATAGCCCTGCCGATAGGCATTGCGATTTGCTTGCCGGCTGGAACGACGGTTTTCTTGACGATTTGCGCGGCGTTCACGTTGATTGTACTGACGACGCCGTTCATGGCGATTGTCGTTTCGCCGAGACGAGCGATCATACTTCTGGCTCGACTTGATGCCGCTGATCCGCTGTTTGTGGTCGTCCGCCGCCGCTGGCAATGCCAGCGAGGTGACGCTCAAAGAGGCGATCAGTATGATGAGTTTTTTCACAGGACGCTCCCGATGTGGCTTGGGTAGGATTAATCTAGCAAACGTCGCCTGAACGCCTCCTGAACGGCAAATAAACTTTAACCCTTTGTTTTTATTTGTTTATATTTCGTTATTTTTCTTGATGCTGACGAATCTGTACGGGTAAATAAACGCGACCCGCCCCTCATCTATCCCCGAATTGGGCACCAGAACAGTAAAAAATGAAGAAGTTGTGGGTAAAGCAGACAGACTATTTAATCGCCAAATCAAAGTAAACGATGCCAAACCACACCAAAGGCCTAATGAACCAC